>JBBTCR010000392.1:0-1870 GCA_038043105.1 Bacteroidota bacterium | reverse complement strand
AGCATGAACTCGGCCGTCTGGAAGCCTTCGGGCAGCTCGACCTTGATCGTCTCGGCAATGGTCCGAGGCCCGGCAAAGCCGATCAGCGCCCCCGGCTCGGCGATGATGCAATCGCCCAACATGGCAAAGCTCGCCGTGACGCCGCCGGTTGTCGGGTCGGCCAGGACGCAAATATAAAGCCCGCCGGCTTCGTCGAATTTCGCCAGCGTCGCGGACGTCTTGGCCATCTGACCGAGCGAGACCACGCCCTCGTGCATCCTCGCCCCGCCCGAGCAGGTCACGACGACCAAAGGCAGCTTCTCCGCCATCGCCTTGTCAACGGCGGCGCAGAACTTCTCCCCGACGACGAAGCCCATCGACCCCATCAGGAAGTTGGGCTCCATCACGGCCATGACCACCCCCCTGCCTTTGATGAAAGCGCCGCCGACGAGCATGGCTTCTTTGACGCCGGATTTCTTCGCGTCCTCCTTGAGCCGCTGCTTGTAGGTGGTGCCCCGGAACTTGAAGCCCAGCGGGTCGTCGGCCGCCAGATCGCCCATGAACTCCTGGAACGTACCCTCATCCGCAAGGTACTTGATGCGTGTATTCGCGTCGATACGAAAGTGATAGGTGCACTCCGGGCAAACGTTGAGGTTTTTTTCGACGGTGCTCTTGTAGAGCATGTGCTCGCAGCGCGGACACCGCATCCAGAGCCCTTCCGGCATCTCCTTACGAGGCCGGAGGGAGAAACCTTTCCACTTCGACTTAGCTTCTTTACCCATAACAGAAGCAGATTTTAACAGAAACCCGCTCAAATTTCCATAGGAAAGTGAATCTTCTTTTTTGCACTGGGAGGTGTGACTACGAGGATAACTTGTTTCCTACCATAGAATTATGGTATAATTCTATAGCATGGACAAGAGGCTTGAAATAATTGGTGAAATCACCAATGTGCAAATAATTGCCGTCGGGAAGTCTATTGCTGTTCTTAAGAGATTAAAGAGGTTTTATGGCGACGGGCGCTGGCGTAAACTCAAAGGTTATTGCACGAGTACGGTTGCCAGATGGCTCTGTGTGCAAAGCGGAAATCCACTGGTATGGAATGAGCGGTGCAGGAAGAAAAGAATACAAGATTAAGAGACTGCTATGAGCCAAAAAGTACGAAAAAAGAGATACGTTCTTTGCGTGAGCAATCATAAATATCCGGCCTCTTTGGAAGTACGCAAGATATACCAGTACGTTCCTGACCTCAAGGCGGAATCTCACGGCCAAATTCGGGTCATTGATGAATCGGGAGAAGATTATCTCTATCCGTCAGACCTCTTTATTGCTATAGAGGTCCCGCAGGAAGCCACACGAGTATTCGCCCATGGGTCGTAGCGGCATCGTCGGATCTTCGCGGACTTATGATCGTGTCTTCGTAGTCACAATACGTAACTATGTACTGTTGCTATCAAGATGCTGCTTGAATTGAAGGATACCTTTTTCAGGCAGGTCAATCCTTCTGATTGAAGATCGGTTCATTGATTTGCAGTAACCACCTAATATCCGCCGTACATCCTGACATGGACGGTAATTGCCTCCTTGTCTGTCGTTTTCGCGAGAACTCAGGAGAACTGCTTTTTCGAGAAATCTGCTTTGTTCGCCACACCCTTTAAAGATCACTTGGTTTTGTGGCAACAATTTGCATTTGTGGATAAAATGATGGTTGCCTTTCACCAAGTCCATTTCCTCATTTGTGAGCTTGTTTAGATTTACAGCGCGGTCCACAATAATAAAATACGCGAAGAAGTAATACCCCTCTATGTTGTGAACATTCCGTGAAAAAGCAGCATAAAACACAAGGATGTCGCCTTTCTGCATTTGCAGCAACGTTCTGTAATTCTTCTCT
>JBBTCR010000391.1:0-8153 GCA_038043105.1 Bacteroidota bacterium | reverse complement strand
GCCCGCATAGCCGATCATTTCCAGTGAGAACATCAGCAAGACTTTCTCCCTTTGTCGCTTGAGAGCCTTCGCATAATGGCGACTCCCCATCTGCGACGTGTAGAAAAAGGGCGGCTCCTCGTGAGTGAACGCAACGAATTTGATTGTCCGGTTATTGGGATAGAATTTCAGGAGCCGCGCGAGTTCAATCAGACCGGCAACACCACTCGCGTTATCGTCCGCCCCCGGTGTGGCGGGAACCGTATCATAGTGGGCACCGAGAACGATGCACGGCTTCGTCGGATCGCCGCCCGGCTGTTCAGCGACGAGGTTCCTGACGGTTGACCCTTCACTCAGGTATGTTTGAGACTCAACTGCGAATCCAAGAGCGCGCATCTCCCCTTCGATGAACTCGGCAGCCGCGTTGAGTCTCTCAGGGTACATTCCGCTCCGCGATGGCTGCTCGCGGGCGAGGATCTCGACAACCCTTCGAGCGCGGGATGCTATTGCAGAGATGTTGGACGGGGAATTCATCTCAACTCAATCACATCAATTCTACGGGTGAGGACGCGAGAGCTGGGCTTTTGACATCTCGCGACCTCAACCTTGCCTCCGTCTACATCCTCTTATCTCGGAGGTCTCCCAGGTGCACCCTGTTGATACAGCCTTGCAAAGTCCTGCTCAGGAAACGGTTTTTCCAACAAGTATCGATAGTAGAAGCGTGCAGCGTCAACGCGATTGTGCACTGCCTTTGCTCCTCCCCAGCCATGCCGCCCTCCAGGATAGACCATGAACTCAAAATACTTGCCGAGCTCCTGCAGTTTGTCAACAAGCTGTATGCTGTTTTGCATGTGGACGTTGTCGTCCATCGTACCGTGGACGATCCGGAGCACCCCTTTGTAGCGATCGGCATAGGCCATTGCAGAGGAGTTTTTGTACCCCTCCGGATTTTCTGCCGGCGTATCCATGTAACGCTCGGTGTAGTGCGTATCATAGAGATGCCAGTCAGTCACCGACGAGCCTGCAATGCCGTGCGTGAAATAGTCGGCGCCGTACGTAAGAGCCATGCTCGTCACGTACCCACCGTAACTGCCACCCGTGATGCCGATTTTCTTCTCGTCCACAAACGGCTTGGTCCGCAGCCACTTCACGCATTCGATGTAGTCGTTCATTTCCCACTTACCGAGATTGCGGTGCATCAGCGCTACACCCTCTTTTCCAAAGTGTCCCGACGCGCGGTGGTCCACCGACACCTGAATCAACCCTTCCAGCGCCCACCATTGATTGCTGATTCCTCTCGAACTATCTGTCACGGTACCGGCATTGGGTCCGCCATAGATGCTGATGAGGACAGGGTGCTTTTTGTTCGGATCGAGATCCAACGGCAGGGTGATGGTTGCCGGCAGGTTGTATCCGTCGGGTGTTTTGACGTAAACGAGTTCTGTTTTAGCCAGCTCGTAGTTATCGAACTCTTTCCCTTTGCTGTCACCCAGATCACGTACTACTTTCCCCTTCTCATTGCAGACCGCCATCTTCGAAGGAGTCGACACATTTGAGAACGTCGTGATGAAGTAGCTTCCTTTTGGGGACAAGCGCACACTGTGTGTGTAGTCGCCGAATGTCAAACGGGTAAGGTCTTTTCCATTCATTTTTACTCTGTAGAGATCGGTTCGCGTCGAAGCTTCCCTGCGTGCGGTGAAGTAAATGAAGTTATTGTCTTCATCAATCAGAAGAATGTTGGTGACTTGCCATTTGCCTTCGGTTATTCGGTTCTTCAGCTTGCCGTCCATCGCATAGAGATAGAGATGAGCCCAGCCGTCTTTATCGCTCTTGATGATGAACCCCTTGTTGTCTTTCAGGAATTCAATGCGGTCCAGCCAATCAATCCACGATGATTGGTGCTCGCCATACACAAGTCGTTTTTTCCCGGTCTGTGGATCGAGACCATAGAGCTTGTAGCCATCCTGTCCGCGATTCATCCATTGAATCCACAGTTCCTTGTTGTCGGGAGTCCAAAACGGCGTGCCGAAATATTGGTCATCCTTCTCGTTGAAATCCGCCCACACAATGGTTCCACCAGTTACCGGAACAACGCCGACGCGCACCTCGGGATTGGGATCACCCGGCTTCGGATACGGGGTCTCCTCCAGAAAGCCGTGTACACCATCCGAATTGTAAAGCGGGAACACCGGCACTTTGGAATCATCGAAGCGCATGAACGCCAGCTTCTTGTTATCGGGGGACCACCAGAATGCCCTGTATCGTGAAGGTCGTCCTAGTATCTCCTCAAAGTACACCCATGATGCATAACCGTTGTAGATGAACTTTGCGCCGTCGGTCGTGTATTGGTATTCTTTTCCGCTGCTGACGTCAACCGAAAACAGGTTATTGTCGCGCGTGAACGCGACGAGGTTGGCATCGGGAGAGAGTGTCGGGTTCTTCTCTTCCGATGGTGTTTGCGTCAACCGCTTGAACTCCTTCTTCTCGGTGTCCAAGAAGTAGAGATCTTTGTCTTTCACGTAGATCAGCTTCGTGCGCGCCTCGTTGGCCGACGCCGGCATATTCACGTTGATCTCGGTGCCGACAAGCTCCTTAAACTGATTAAGGTCCGGAGTCTTGGGCAAGGTTTCCTTCTCTTTTCCGGACTTCACGTCAACAGAGTACAGCTTCCCCTGTTGTTCGCCCGCCCGAACCGCCTCGGCGGGCGGGCCTTCCTTCCGTCTCATCTCCAGATAATGTGTGTCGTCCTCCCAACCAGTGATGTTGGGCAGCGGAGCAAAGAGTTGTGTCTCAGCCCCCCGATAGATCTGGTCAAACGTCAACCTCTTCTTTTGTTGTGCCGACGCAATGACGGCAAGCGCTAGGACAAAAGAAGAGAGAACGAGATATCTGACAAGTACCTTATGTTTCATGGTGCCTCCTATTGGTTGGTGTGGATATGCCATAGATTGAGTCGTTGCTTTTCAAGAATTTCGTTGTGCGACTGCACCTTTCCGCGACCTCAGCGTGTGTCAATGGTGGAGTTTTCGGCAGACTGTCGGAGAATAAACGAAAAACTGTACGTTTTGTTCCTTGCCAGAACACAGTTTTAACGTAGGATATGCCGGACCGAGCCAAAGTACGATCGGAAAGTGTCGTGTCGTTTCACGTCGTGGCCGAGAGTTTCGAGAAGACGCTAGGATCTCTCAGGAATCCGATTTTCGATCTCAACCTCGCGCTGTGTAAAGATGCCGAACATTCGATCTGCTGACCTCTTTTCTCTCTTCAGGCGGTATGCCGGACTTTCCCGCGCGCAAGAGAAGCAAAGATGCCAACAACGCAGAGTGCCGAGAAGATGATAAACGACGCTTTCATGCCTTTCAGGAACTCTGGATAGTATTCAGGGATAATTGCAACCCTCCCCATGGTGACAGCCAATACCAACATCACAATTCCCATGCTCAGCATTTGCCCCGTGAGGCGCATCGTCCCTAAAGTAGCTGCAGCCACCCCGTACCATCGCTTCTCGACGGCGCTCATCACGGCGTTGGTGTTTGGTGATGAGAAGAGGGCAAATCCAAAGCCCAACAGGACAAGGTTGATCGTGACCATCAGAAGTGACGTTTCGCCGCCAGAGAATGCAAACAGTGCGAGCCCGATGACGATGAACGTCATCCCCAAGGATGCGACGACGCGCGGTTCAATTTTGTCTGAAAGGCGCCCAGCCAGCGGAGAGAACAATGCCATGACGACGGGCTGCGAAACCAGAATAAAACCCGCCGTTTGCGGGCTGAGTCCTTTGACATATTGCAGATAGATGCTGAGCAGGAATGTCACGGCTGATGTCGCACTGTAGTTGATGAGCGCGGCCACATTGGAAAACGCAAAGACCGCATTGTGTCGAAAGAGATTGATATCAAGAAGTGGGTTCTTCGCCCTGAGCTCCCACAGAATGAATGCAACGAGAGCGAGCAGGCCGGCGAGAGTTGTCCATATTCCCCGGGTTGCCGGAAGGATTGAGAAACCGTACATGATGACGATCAGAGAGGCGCTGTACAGAATCGACCCGAGGATATCAAACCGTTCACCTCGGGCTTCCGCCCATTCACTCCGGAGCCGCCAGAGGACGAAGGGAATGATGAGCCCTCCGAGCAGAGCGTTAGCCACAAAGACGCTGCGCCAGCCAAGATGTTGCGTGAGGAATCCGCCGACGAACGGACCGATAGAGAGTCCTACGTACACTGCTGCAACGTTGATGCCAAGCACCCTCCCGCGCTCCGAAGCTGGATACACAGAGGTCAGGATTGCCACGCTGGTCCCAAAAATCATTGCCCCCGCAACTCCCTGCAGACCACGGAGGAGAATGAGAAGCGTACCACTTGGAGCGACTGCAGAGAGTAGTGACACAACGGTGTACATGATAACGCCGTAAACGAAAATCCGTTTTCTGCCGTAAATATCTGCCAGTCTGCCGAACGGCACCAGAAACATCGCCGCCGCAAGGAGGTACGACGTCGCCACCCAGCTGAGGGCAATGGCATCCATCGCAAACGTCCGACCTATGGAAGGCAGTGCAATGTTCACCGTGGAGGCCATGAAGGGGGTCATGAACGACGCGGCAGTCGAAACGAGCAACGCGGCCTTTTTATCGTCAAGGTCGATCATGACACGCAAGTTTTTGGGGGAAGTAACAGCCAACACAGGTATGATTGAGCTCGATGATCCAAGGTGGAAAGATTCCCGAAATCTAAAGTTGTTCAGTCCTGTGAGACTTCGGGAATCTCATCTCGCGGAGCTTCGCATTTGCTCCCAGGAACGACGAACGCCTTTCCCTAAGCTCGGTGAGCCTCACCGTTGGGGCTTTTTGCCGTCAGGTGTTGATCTCCTTGACGACATCCTCGTCCATCAGGCTGAAGATACCAAAACCTACCAGCGGGATGAGCAGCAGTGACCATGGGATGATATTCATAAGACGAATCTTGGAACATTGTTCATAGATGAATCAACCTGATCCGCTTCTCTCGGCCTGGTTTGTTTCACCGGGACTTCTCTTCAGGATAACCATATTTGTGCAGCACGTTCCGATGAGCTTCTTTCGGGCGTTGAATGCTTCCGCCGAGAGGAACATGGTATTCATGCTTTGCGAGACCACTCTTGCAACAACCGTAATCGTGTCGCCGGCATCAACCGGCCTAATGAACTGAGTATGCAGATTGATTGTAACGCAGGGGCATCGCGCAGCAAGGTAACTGAGGGGGCCAAACGTATTGTCAAATGCGGCAGAGATGAAGCCGCCCTGCATCTTCCGGAGCGGGTTGAGACTTTCTTCTAAGACGGGAAAGGAAACGGTCAGCGAGGTGCGCCTCTCATAGCGCACAAACCTCGCCTTCATGGAGACAAAGCAATTTGGTGGGAATGTCTGTTGAGCTCCTGCTGCTCTCTGAAGTTCCTGGATTTCTCGTTCGAGGATTGCGAGCGATTCATGCTCCATATCGGCGTACGATTGTTCTTAGCAAGCCACGCTGCAAAGAGGAAGAACGTTTACCGGTAACCCGTGTCCTTTGCTGAGTGCTCAACCGATGCCCACCACGCTTCTGTGGTTTTTGCAAGTCTCTCCGCCAGACTGATCACGATGCGTCTCGCAAACTCGGGATGTTTTTCAACCACCTCGTCTATAGTCATCTGAATGAAGAGCACGGAGGTTGGCTCGAGTGCCTGCAGCGTTGCCGTCCGTGGAATATTGAGAATACATCCTAACTCCCCAAATACCGTCCCGCGGCTATGAATCTCTGCAATCGTAAAGTCTCGCTTGAAAACGCCCACCTTTCCAGCGAGGAGGATGTACCAGCCATCCGCAGGATCCCCTGCCCGCGCAATCGTATCCCCTATCGAGTAATACTTCTTTATCCCTTTGATTCCGTAGGCGCTGTTTGGCTCATCTGGCATAGACCAGTCTCCTTGCTCATCAAGATTCTGCTTCTCCCTAGAAACTTGGTCGAGAATTACGCGCAAAAAAATTGAACCACAAAGTCACGAAGGCATGAAGAAAAATCAAAGAAAAACGAAACAGATTCTTTCAGTTCGTGGCTTTCCCGCCCGACCGAACGCCCGCCAGACCGACAAGTTTGTCAGGCTGGGTCGTTCGGGCTGGCGGGGTAGTCTTCTCAACCAAGCTATTAGACAGATGGTAATTTTTCATTCCTCGAAATGCAAGCGATGATTGGAGCCGTACAAAATAAGGAGCAAGATCGCTCTTGCTCCTTTTGTTTCACATACGGCAAATATCCGCGACTCATCGACTGCCCCGTTCTGAGACTCCGCACATCGAGCATGACTTCAGGCGATCGTCACTGTCTGGCCCGGCTCTAACTCCATCACCCTCTTCTTCAACGGCGCAGGTAAGTACTTCTTTAACTCGCCCGGTGTACCGGTCAGAACAGGGAGGGTGCCATAATGCATGCCGATGATGTGGTGTGGCTTCATCAATCCGCATGCATACGCTGCCTCGCGAGGTCCCATCGTGTACAAGCCGCCAATCGGCAGCAAAGCAAGTTGGGGTTTGTACAGTTTTGCGATGAGTTTCATATCCCCAAACACCGCGGTATCGCCCGCGTGATACGCCGTGAAGCCATTTTCAAACTCGATGACAAATCCAGCCGCTTCGCCTCCCGGCACGACGGCGCCTCCCACGTCGAGATCTGAGCTGTGCAATGCGTCGACCATCGTTACCTTGATACCATTGATGTCCGTCGTTCCTCCTTTGTTCATCCCCTGCGCATTGGCCAGGCCCTGACTCTGCATGTAGAGGCAGATCTCATAGATCGAAACAACTTTCGCGCCTGTCCGCTTTGCTACTTCAACGGTATTGCCGACGTGATCGGAATGACCGTGCGTAATGAGGATGAGATCGACAATTGTAGTGTCTTTCGCTCCGGCCGGAGCCTTGGGATTGTCGAGCCATGGGTCAACCAAAACAGCTTTGCCGCCAGGAGCTTGCATGAGAAAGGCGGAATGGCCATACCACGTCAGTTTGAGCTTTTCCTGTGATGCTTTCTTCGCTTTTGTTTTCATGAGAACCTCCTTGTCATGCTTTGAATTCACCGTCGTGTGTCTATAATCTTGCGTGAAGCTACTTTTTCAATCTTCCAACAGGCATGAGATACAGAGCGCTTTCCTTTGCGTCCATCCCAACAATTTTCTTCACGTCGTCATCATAGAACGCTCCCACGACGACCGTGCCGAGGTTGAGTGCGGCGGCCTGCAGGAAGACGTTCTGCGCAGCATGGCCGATTTCGATATGAACGTAGCGTGTGCTGCGAGTTCCGTACTTCACCGAGGTGCGTTCAATCACGGCAGAAAAGACCACAACCGCCGGAGCGTCACGAATGGACTCCTGTTCGAGCGCAGATCGGCTCAACTCTTTACGCACGTCTTGGCTTCCAACCTTCACAAGCTCGTGCGTATACGGTCGGTACTTGTAGACGCCATTCGACAAGCCGGTGACGTTTCCGGCAACGATATACACCTCAAGCGGAAAGAGCGCGCCCGCTGAGGGCGCGGTTCTCAACCCTTTGGTCCGTTCCGTTATTCCCTGTGCAGCCCAGAGAAGCTGTGAGACTTCCTCAATTGTGACCGGTTCTTCTGAATAGGCTCTTACCGATCGCCTTTTGAGCAAGGTTTCCTCGAGAGAAGTTGCGCCTTTCGTGTTCGGCTTGGGCAACTTAATCGTCTCCATAGCAGGCATGTGTTGTGGTTCGTTCGTGTCGTCTTGTGCACCTATCGCTCCGCAGGTTGTGAGCAATACGGTGAGTGAATATATGGCGATGGTGACCACTGTCCTCCTCCCTTATTTCATCTTAGCGGATCTGTTTCCATTTGATCACCAACTGCGCAACCCGTTTCCCGAGCGCCTCTCCTTTTTTCAGGAAATGCTCGCTCACTATCTTCTCCTTTTGCGCTTTTCCGAACGGCTCTTCGACGGTGATCGCTGATGCACCAAACGCAGATTCCCATTCCGGCCCACCAACGACGATCATTCCAAAGATGAGCATCGAATGAAGAATGCTCAGTTGCGTCAGCTCTTCTCCTGCGGAGATACCGCCCGCCGTGACGAATGCCGCCCCGATCTTATCCCGTAACGGAGTTCCTTCGAACGGCCAGCGGTTCATAAACTCCTGCACCGGCGGCGCGACATT
>JBBTCR010000390.1:0-1990 GCA_038043105.1 Bacteroidota bacterium | reverse complement strand
AGCAAAAAATGGATTTCGGGCATCAATGTCCGACACGACGATCCGAAAATCCGTCCCATCCTCTCGTACCATCGCCACGGATTGCCCCTGCCCGTCTGAATACCCAAAGGCAATGCTCGTTCCGTCAGGCGACCAGACGGGCGTGTAGACTTGTTCTCCGTTCGTGAACCGGGTGATTTGTCGTACGTTCTTCCCAACCGAATCCGACACGCTAATGTTCGCGGTTCCGTCACTACCATGACAAAAGACGATCTTCGACCCATCCCGGGACAACCGAGGATTCCATGCCCGCAGTCCGTGCGTGAGTCGTTCCTCTTTCTCTTTCACGAGGTCATACCGATAGAGATCGAAAAGCTTGGCCCAGAAACCATTCTCGCGTGACTGCTTGGAATAATAGAGATACCGTCCATCGGGTGAAAAGGAGAGCGTCGATCGCGCACTGATCCGGATCTTCGCGCTGGTGCTCTTTTCGAAATCATAGAGATACACGGAGCTCAGGCTGAAGTAATCCTCCTGTTTGTTTGAAACGTAGGCCAGCTTTTTTCCATCCGGCGAGAATGCCGGATAGAAATTGCCGAATCCTTCCTGTTCAATGAGCGTTCCCTCAACCTTCGCGGGCTCGATGGAACGGGCAACACTTCGATAGTACTCGGTTTTCGCCTTCTTCCATTCCTCGTACAGCTGCTGACCCGATTTCCCGAGCACATCGGAAATCGCTCCATCCACTGTCACCCGTGGCAGACTCCCCAGCGCCCGCGAGATCTTCTTCAGGTTTTCGATCCCGTACGCGTCTGCGATGTACTGGACGATGGAGAATCCTGCGTTGTACGACGACTCGTTGCCAAGGCTTGACTTGCCGAAGACCGACATCTCCTCCCACGTCAGCGGGTTGCCATCGATCATGTACATTCTCAGAATCATATCCCGATGCGAATCCCAGTAATCATATTTGAAATCGGGATGGTTGTACTGCGCGACGCCTTCGGCAAACCAGCTGGGGAGCACGAACGCCGAGAGCGGATAGGAGACGATCACGTTCGGATATCCGTACAGCACATCCGTGCGTCTCTCCGCCTCGTAGCCCAACCATTGGAAGTAAATCGCGGGGAACCGCCGACCCAATTTCATCGCGGTCTGGATTTGGATGATGTGCGTAAACTCATGGGTCACCACATCACGCAGCCAGGGATGCGTGCCTCTCAGCTCGAAATCGAGGGACGGAGCCCAGACCTCGATCTTGTTATCGTAGAAATATGCTGCACCATTGGAATAGTCATCATGATCGCGGATGACGAAGCTGACTTTCTGATCCGGCTCATGCTGGTACATTTGCGTGATCGGGCCGTAGACCTCCTCCGCGATTGCGGCGATCTCGCGCGCTGTGCGTTCCGCGCCGTTGTGGAAGTGCACAAGGAAGTGCGGCGTCTCAATGGTCTGCCAGGCGAGATCGGGGCGCGGATAGTCGTCATCCTGCGCAGCGAGGACGCTTCGCAGAAGAATCAGTGCAGCGAGAAGGAGAGATTTCCTCAGCATCGGTTAGACTTTGAGATCGTATCGCGTAACCCGGTCCCTCACGAGGGAAACGCCTGCAACTCGCCTCGGCTCGAGTTGGAATTCCAGAAGCACGTATGAGGAAATGCGATAATTCCCCAGATAGCTCGTCCCATCGGGAGTATACAGCGGCACAGGATAGAATCCGACCGGGAGGTTTTCGTCGGAGATGACATAGTGGCCCAGTGAGTCCGTCCGAGCCGTGATCCTACCACTTACGGTAACGGGATACGACATCATCGCCTGGCCATCGACGACATACTGGACGGAGTAGACGCCGCTCGGCACAAGGCTCCCAAGAGCATCGCGCTGATCCCACTCAACCACCAGCGGGCCAAGAGAGGACCGCCCTTGGAAGAGCAGGCGGAGGAACCTATTCCCGCGATCATAGACGATGACGCGGATTGTCTTGTTCGGGGCGACGACCTGATAGGTCTTC
>JBBTCR010000389.1:0-2372 GCA_038043105.1 Bacteroidota bacterium | reverse complement strand
ATCACCATCCGATTTGTCTTTTTCACGGATTCCACGATAAGGTCGTAATCCATCGGCTTGATGGTTCGGGGATCGACAACTTCGATGCTTATGTTAAGCTCTTCCTGCAGCACATCGACAGCTTTCCACACGACGAGGGCCAGGCTCTTCGACCACGAAACGATGGTCAAGTCCTTCCCTTCTTTCTTCACCTCTCCCACACCCAATGGGATGGTGTATTCACCGTCCGGTATCTCGCCTTTGTCGCCGTACATCACTTCGCTTTCGATGAACACCACCGGATTGTCGTCGCGGATGGCCGTCTTCAAAAGCCCTTTTGCGTCCTTGCAAGTTGACGGCATTACGACTTTCAACCCGGGAATGTGAGCATAGATCGCTTCAAGAGCTTGCGAGTGCGTAGCCGCGAGGCCGTGAGCGGCGCCGCCGGGTCCGCGGAAGACGATCGGGACGTTGAAATGACCGCCGGACATCGATAGCATTTTTGCCGCGTTATTGACGATTTGGTCGTATGCGACCAGTGAGAAGTTCCACGTCATGAACTCGATGATCGGGCGAAGTCCCGCCATCGCAGCCCCGACTCCGACGCCGGCAAATCCAGCCTCTGCAATTGGGGTATCGACAATCCGCTTCGGGCCCCATTTCTGCAGCAGGCCCTGGCTCACCTTGTATGCGCCCTGATAGTTTGCAACCTCTTCGCCCATGAAGAAGACGCGTTCATCCCGAGCCATTTCCTCATCGATGGCCTGGTTGATCGCCTCGCGCAAACTGACAATGGCCATGTCCTATTCTCCAGCGGATTCTTTATACACGTCGTTCCACAGATCTTCGGTAGGCGGTTCCGGGCTGTTCTCGGCGAATTCCACACATTCCTCAACAATCTTCTTGATCCGCTTCTCCGCCTCTTCGAGATATTCGTCCGTGATGATTCCTTCTTCCTTCAGGGTCTCCGAAAACATCACAAGAGGATCGGACTGCCTTTGCTTTTCCACTTCTTCCTTCGTACGGTAGTGACCGGCAATGGGATCCGACATCGAGTGGCCGCGGAAGCGGTAGGTCTCGATCTCGAGGAGCGACGGTTCGTATGAGGCTCGTGCTCGATCGGCAGCCGCCTTGACCTTTTGATACACTTCGAGGACATCCATCCCGTTGATCACCTCGCTGCGGATATTGTAGGCGATACCTTTCTTGTACAGTGTTTCGACAGCCGAGGCTCGGTCGACAGATGTGCCCATCCCATACTTATTGTTTTCGATGATGTAGATGACGGGGAGTCGCCAGAGTCCGACGAGGTTCAGTCCCTCGTGGAACGCTCCGATGTTTGTGGCGCCGTCACCCAGGAAGCAGAGACAAACTCGCTTTTCCTCTCTGTACTTGATCGCAAAGCCCACACCTGCTGCGAGGGGGATATGTCCGCCGACGATGGCGTGGCCGCCGAGGAAGTTCTTCTCCCTGTCGAAAATGTGCATCGAGCCCCCCTTGCCCTTCGTTGTGCCCGTATGCTTTCCGAGGAGCTCCGCCATAATAGCTTTGGGGTCGACACCTTTGGAGATTGCCTGGGCGTGGTCACGGTAGGCAGTAATCACATAGTCGTCGGGGTTGATGGCGCCCTTGATCGCTCCGGTTGACACGGCTTCCTGGCCAATGTAAAGATGGCAGAAGCCCATAATCTTGCCCATTCCGTAAAGTTGGGCAGCCTTCTCTTCGAAGCGCCGGGCAAGCAGCATATCGTCGTACCAATTGAGGAGGGTATCACGCGAGAGGCCAAGCAGCCGGAAGGATTTCCCCGTGGGAGCTATCACAGTAGCGGTATTGTTCATCCTTGATTTCTTCACTCTGACGTGTAGTGAGAGACTGAAAGAATCGAAAAAGACGCACCAAATATACGAAGAAGTTGACAAAAATCAAAAATGGGAACGCGGGGAGGTGCCCCTTGCCATCTATCTATGGTTTTCCGTCATCCCGACACCCTTCTGGTCGGGATCTGACGCTCTCCGTCACCTTTTGACACGCGTTTTGGTCAGGGCCTCCTATCGAGGTGACGGACGCGGAGAACAACACTCGGGGCATGCAGAAGTATTTCATCACGACCATGGTATTGTGACCCTCACATGCTTCTGATCATCTTTCGACGCATCGCGTCAGTGTGAACCGCTTCTGCTCGCTCTCGCGCAGCGAGGTGCCGAGAAGAATCATCTCGCCAAGACGCTGGCTGATAACCCTCCCGATCGCGTAGGCCATTTACCGGCTTGAGTTCTGGCGCAGACTCTTCTAGTGTCGCTCCAACAAAATGATTGTACGGCAGCCGCGCGTTTTGTGTAGTTGGAGCGAGCACTGTGCCTCTTCGTCCGTAAAAGGATTTAGTTGTAGAGGCA
>JBBTCR010000388.1:0-1483 GCA_038043105.1 Bacteroidota bacterium | reverse complement strand
AAGAGCTCTTGGCCCGCCAGGGGTACTTGAAAGACTACGAAACCATTGCGCGGCGTCTTGATGGACGAAAGCTCATCTTGCTTGAGACGACGACGGCCGTTCGCGACGAACAGGGAAACGTTGTGGCCTATCGAGGAATTCTCCGGGACGTCACCGAACAGAAACGCCTCGAAGCACAGTTCCTTCAAGCACAAAAAATGGAAAGTATCGGTACTCTCGCCGGCGGCATAGCTCACGATTTCAACAACATTCTTGCAATTGTACTCGGCTACTTGGCAAATCTCGCGCAGCCAAACCTGGATCCGGACAAGTTTGCTCATAACCTTGAATCGGTCAGGAAAGCGGTTGCGCGCGGCACGGGTCTGGTCCGCCAACTTCTGACCTTTGCGCGGAAGACCAGCGGTGTTTCAGAGACCGTCATGGTGAATGACACGGTGTACGAGCTATCGAAACTCCTCGCTGAGACGTTTCCGAAGGTGGTCAAATTCGAGATTGAGCTTGGTAAGGATGTCCCGACGGTCTTGGCTGATTCATCTCAATTCCAGCAGGCCATACTCAATCTCTGCCTGAATGCGCGTGACGCGATTGAAGAGCGTGCGCGGCGCGACAACAAGGAAGGCCTTCTCAAGATCACCACCGAAGGTGTGTCGGGCGAGGAACTGACGAAACGCTTCCCGAAGGCAAACGAAGCCCAGTATGTGGGCATCTCCGTGGTAGATACCGGTATTGGCATGAATGAGGTCATCAAGAGCCGCATGTTCGAACCGTTCTTTACGACCAAAGCGCCGGGGAAAGGGACTGGCCTCGGTCTCGCCGTCGTCTACGGCGTGGTGAAGGCCCTTCGCGGCTTCATCGACGTCGAAAGTTCGCCGTGGGTAGGAACCTCGGTGCGGCTATATTTTCCTGCGGGTGCGGCGGTCGAGGAGATCCCGTTCGGTCAGCCAGATATCAGCAGCCCTCGTGGCAACGGCGAAATCGTCCTTCTGGTCGAAGATGAGGAAATGTTACTCGATTTGCTTCAGACGCTGCTCGAGGACCACGGCTATCGCGTTCTCCTCGCGAGAGATGGTCAAGAAGCTGTTGACGTGTACAGGCGTCATCGGCGTGAAATCAGCGTAGTCCTTTCCGACATGGGGTTGCCGAAACTCGGCGGGTGGGAAGTATTTCAAAGGATGAAGAAACTGAATCCTCGCGTGAAATGCATACTGGCAAGCGGCTTTTTCGACCCAGACCTGAAAGCTGATCTGCTCATGGAGGGCGCGAAAGATTTTGTGGAGAAGCCGTACATCCCCAACTTGATTCTTTCTCGCATCCGCGAAATCATTGATCGAACAGAGACTTGAAAATCACAACTGAGAAGGGGCTTGATGTCGGGCATCCGCTTTTTTCCCTCTTGACATTTCCCGTCAATCATCGTAGGTTTGTGTAGCCTTCGACGAGTACAACAATCCAGGAGAGGTTCGTATGCCGTCCCCCCCCCCGC
>JBBTCR010000387.1:0-19173 GCA_038043105.1 Bacteroidota bacterium | reverse complement strand
ACACTGATCAGTTGAGTAGAGCTCAACGAGAGGGATCATTCAGCTTTCTTATCGGATTTCTTGGCGAGGGCAAACCATCCAGCCAAACCGATGATCATCAACGGGATGGCGATGATTTGAGCTTCCGTGAGACCCAGGGCAACCCGAGGGTTGATGCGAACGAATTCAATGGAAAACCGTTCGAGTCCGGCGAAGACCAAATACAACATGAACATCCGGCCCTCAGGCGCAATCCGCTTTCGAAAGCGCCAGAGAACCCAAAAGAGGATCGCGCACAGGATAAATTCGTATACTGGCGTTGGGTGGCACAGCGTGTTATCCGGGACGACGCCGCCGGGGAACTTGCTGGCAATCTCCGGCACGTTTTGAAAGGCCAAAGAAGGGGGATAGGTTCCCCTGGAATAATCTGTTCCCCACGGCAATGTTGTCGGCATGCCGTAGTCCCCATCGCCGGCAAAATGACAGCCAAGCCGCGCCACGCCATATGCCAGCAGCAAGCCCGGAGCGATAGAATCTGCAGCGGTCAAAAACCGGACCTTTTTCTTTTTCACATACAGGTAGATACAGTATGCTGCCAACAAGAAGCCGCCGTAGAAGGTCAAACCACCAGGAGAAAATGCCATCCCCAATGGGTCCGCTAGGAAGAGGTCCCAGTGCTCCAAAAGATAGAGGAATTTGGAGCCGGCAACCCCCGCCACGAGCGCTATGAGGGTAATCGCATTGCCGAGGTTGGGGTCGAGCCCTTTCCTCTTGAGTTCGATTGTCAAGAGGTAGCTTGCAACGATGAATCCGATCGCAAGCATCAATCCGTAGCTGTAGATCGTGAACGGGCCGATTTCGAGAAGTCGTGGGCACATAGGTTTTTCTATCGCGATGTCAAGGTTGTGTCATAGCGTCCGTGGCTCGTGCTACTGTTCTGGGAGTTCGACCGGTACGTTTGAAATGACGACGAATGGTCGCGGCGGAGATTCGTCAATCTTCACCTGTGTACGGGAGATGTGGAGCCGGAATTGGTTGCTCTCCCCGTCCAGTTTCGTAACGCTCAGTTTGTAGACACCCTCAAGATTGGCGAAATCCTTTCGGGCTCGAGCGGGTCCGACCCCGGGCATGATGAGCGGAGTCGTGCGGAGACCCAGAATTCTCAACTGGATTGCGCGGTTGTCGAGAGACGCGTCGAGGAGAATCTGATAGTTGAAGTTCGTAAACTCCTTCGTCGTCTGGAGGAGAAAGACAACGCTCGTCTTCTGTGTCCGTTCATCGAGATGACGGAAGATGTGAAGCGCATATTCCGGTTCGCGATGTCGTCTTTTCCCCATCAAACCTTCAAAGCCTTCTCGATTGCATCAAGCTTCACAGACGTCTCCTCACCAGTCTGCATGTTCTTGAGCTTGGCGGAGCCTGAGGCAAGCTCGCTCTCTCCGATGACGATGACATACCGTGCCTGCTGACGATTGGCTTCGCGCATCTGGGATTTCAAGCTGCGGTCCAGATAGTCTATCTCGACCGTCAAGCCCTTTGCGCGGAGTTTATGGGCCTTCACGAACGCCCATTGGCGTGCGGGTTCATCTATCGCCGCGATGAAAAGCGCCGGGCCGAAACTGCTCTCGAACCGTTTGTCGTTCTTCTCCAGGGCAATGAGGAGCCGTTCCATCCCCGCTGCAAATCCAACCCCCGGGGTTGGCTTCCCTCCCAGCTCTTCCACCAAAAGGTCGTATCGTCCGCCGCCGGCCAATGCGTCCTGCGAGCCGAGAGCTGCACTCGTAATCTCATATGCTGTCTTCGTATAGTAGTCGAGCCCTCGGACGAGTCTGCCATCAATCTTGAATGGCGTATGCGTCGTTTTCAAAAGTGCCTGAACTCCATCAAAGTGCTCTCGACACTCGTCGCAGAGATGATCCTTCATCAGCGGAGCGTGCTTCGTCAGATTCTTTTCATTCTCGTCTTTCGAATCGAGCACGCGCAACGGATTCTGCCTAACCCGCTCTTGGCTCTCGGGCGAAAGCCGGTCATAGACCTCCATCAGCTCCTGCACGAGCTTCTGCTTGTACGCAGGCCGGCATTTCTGGCAGCCGACGGAATTAATTGTCAACGCGAACTGGTCAACGCCCAGATCGCGGTAGATGTCGACAGCAATCAGCATCATTTCGACGTCAAGTTGGGGCGACATACTTCCTATCGCCTCGGCCCCGAATTGATGGAACTGTCGTAATCGTCCCGCTTGTGGGCGCTCCTGGCGAAACATCGGTCCAATGTAGTACACTTTTGTCAGTGGGGCGTGTTCCCCAAGACTGTACTGAATATACGCCCGCAGGACGGAAGCAGTTCCCTCTGGTTTCAGCGTCAGGCTCTCATCACTGCGGTCTCTGAACGTGTACATCTCCTTAGTGACGATATCGGTCAGCTCACCGATACTCCTTGCGAACAGGGCAGTCTGTTCAAATATGGGCGTGCGGATCTCTCTGTAGTTGTAGCCTTGCATCACACGTCGGACCGCGTTCTCGACGCGCTGCCACCGTTCAACCTCGCCGGGGAGGATGTCTTTTGTTCCTTTAATCGCCTTGAATTTCAATCGCTTATCCCAAATGGTTATGAGAGTCTCGCCATTACTACAAACATACGAAAGATTGCGCGGAAAATCGATTGCAAAAAGGCCGCGAGAAATCGAAGGAGGTATCCTTCTGGGGAGGGGTGGACCGATGCGCGTCAGACTTCAAAATGCGTTGCTTCTTCTTCTCGGAAGATCTCGAGGATATCCTGAGGTGCGGCTGCCTCCAGGAGGCGTTTGCGGAATTCTTCTTTGTTCATCAAACGGGAGATACGGCTGAGCAGCTTGATGTGAGGCCCGACCATGTTCTCCCTTCCGACGAGTAGGAAGACAATCCGGACGGGCTGGTCGTCAAGCGACTGGTAATCGATCGGTTGGGCGGTCACCGCAAACGCCGCAACGATGTCCTTCACTGCATCCGTTTTACCGTGGGGGATGGCGAACCCCGATCCGACGCCGGTGGACATGATCTTCTCACGCTCGAGAATTGCCTCACGCAGCTTTTCCTTATCCAGTACCTGGGGCTGACTTGCAGCAAGATCGACCATAGCATTGATGATGTCGGTTTTGGTGCTTCCCGGCAGATTCGTTTGCACAACCTGTTCGTTCAAGATATCAATGATTTTCATCCAACACTCCGGTTAGGTACGTCCTGCATTCGCGCATCCTGGGAACATTCGTCGATCGACAGGCGACTCTCCCTATTCATTATTGATCCAGCGATAGAGTTTCGCCTCATACTCGTTGGCGAGTCTCTGGGCAATTGAGGGGTCTTTGGATTCGGCGTTGATGTGGAACAGTGGCCGCGTTCGATCCGGATTTAACAGAACCGATGTCATACGGTCTTTCTCGCGCGGAAAGATTTTTACGCCGTCGATCAATTCACGAGGAAGACGTTCCGAGTCTTTCATGACATGTCGCATGACTTGCCCCTTGACGTTCCAGGAACAAGGAATATCTTTTTTGATCAGATGCAAGCGCGGGGTTTCTTTGTCGAGCTCTCCGAGACGCTTTTTCGTGAGTGCAAGGCACTCCAGGAGCTTTGCAACCGAGTACATCCCGTCGGATGCAAAGAGGAAATCGTTGAAAATGAACCCGCCTCTGGTGCCGCCGACGAAGCGAATCTGTTTATTCGATGCTGCCTCCATCAGCGAGAGATGACTGTCGCGGGTCTTCAGTACGGTCAATCCAAACTCCTCCGCCAGGAGGTCGATCTCTCCCGAGGCCGAGATGGGGACTGCGATCTTCTTGATTTCGGGGTGGGCCAGAACAACCAGCCTGGTCATCAGGGTCAACAAGCGGTCGTTGTCGATTGCATGGCCGCGCTCGTCGACGACGAGGAGCTTCTCTGCGCCCGGATCGAGCATGCACCCGACGTCATACTGCAAGGAAGTGACAACGTGCGCGAGGTCTTTCACTGCTTGGTCAATCTGTTCCCTGGTGCGCGTCAGCTTTTGACTATCGAGGTACGCGTTCAGGGAAACGGCTTGAACATTCAGATTCCCCAGGATGTTTGGAAAGACAGTGCTGGCGATTCCGTTGGAGTAGTCTATGACCAACTTGAGTCCACCCGCGCGGATTGCCTGAACATTGAGTGTTGCATACGTTCGTTCAATGTAGCTCTCTGTGACTCGCTCCGGAAATCGGATCGACCCGACGGCATCGTAGCTTGACCGGGTGAAATCTTCACCGAAGAATAATCGTTCTACTGACTTTGCCCTGCTTGACGGAAGATCCTTGCCATCTGCATCGAAGAATATGATGTCGGTGATGTTTCGTTCGTGCGGAGATTTGCGCACGTGAATTCCTCCGCGTTCCTTTCCGCTTCTCAATTCATGCCGGACAATGGGGATGGATGTCGCGCGAAGGTCGTTGCAATGGACTCCTGAAGACATGAGCCCACACATGAACGCACGATTGATCATTCGCGAGACGTTGTCGGAGTCACGGCTCGTAACGACCGATGCACCCGATCCAACGAGCGCCCCGAAAGCGGCTCCGAGTTTAGCTGCGAATTCCGGGTTCATTTCGATGTTTGAAACCCCCCTGACTTTTGACTCCCGGAAGAGCTCTCGCAGCCACCGGTCCTCCCAGACGAGACTTCGCGTAACAACAGCGCCTTCCTCAACGACCTTCTCAGGCCACAATTTGATGTTAGGCGAGAGCCTGCTCCGTTTGCCGATCACACACTGATCGCTCATGAAGACGTTTTCCGAGATGAGAACGTCGTCACCCACAATACACTTGGAGCCTATCACATCCGTTGACATTTCGACGTTGGTTCCAATTTGCGTGCCGCTCCAGATAATGCAATTCCTGATGACACTCCCCGGTAGGATCTCGCAATTGTCGCCGATGACGGAATTCGCTATGCTGACCTCGTTGTGGATGCGCGAATTTGCACCGATGACGACCATACCAGTAAGGTTTTTCACATCGGTGTCAATAATTGTGTTGGCACCAACATGGACGTTGCCGTTTCGCTCACCGACGATCGTCACGTCGACCAATCCGCGCAGCACGTCGAAATGTGCATCTTGATATTCGTTGAGGTTTCCGACGTCGCGCCAGTACCCTTCGGCAACGTAGCCGTACAGGCCCATATCGTGATCGAGCATCAAGGGGAACAAGTTCTTGCTGAAGTCAAACTCTTCTTTGGGAGGGACCAGATTAAGAACTTCAGGCTCGAGTATATAAATTCCCGTATTGATCGTGTCGCTAAATACTTCTCCCCAGGACGGTTTCTCGAGGAAGCGGGAGATCTTTCCTTCATCCTGCGTAAGGACTACCCCATACTGGAGTGGATTCGATGCGTGAGTTAACACCATCGTGGCTTTTGCGTTTCGCTCCTCATGGAACTTCACGGCGGCGGACAAGTCAAAGTCCGTAAAAACGTCGCCGCTGATGATCAGAAACCGCTGATCCAGCAGGTCTTTCGCATTCCGAACGCTGCCCGCGGTTCCATAGTCCGCTTCGGCCTTCAGATACTGTAGTTGCACGCCGAACCTGCTTCCGTCGTCAAAGTAGCTGCTGATAACTTGGGGCTGGTAATACAGAGTTGCGACCAGATCGTTGATCCCGTGGCGCTTTAGCAGCTCGACGATGTGTTCCATCATCGGTCTGTTGAGCATCGGGACCATCGGTTTCGGGATGTTGCAGGTGAGGGGTCGTAGGCGGGTGCCAAAACCCCCCGCCAAAATAACTGCTTTCATCGGAGCGCGAAAAATCGAATGATCTGTCAACCGCGGTGATTCGTCAAAAAGTAGGGAAAAATACCAACTCCCGCAAGACATATCCCCCGTGGCATCGCCGTTTGAGAGTCATCCGAGTGATGCTTGGTAGTCACTTGTCTAGAGAGCCGGACGAAAAGTCTCTCGCAAAGTCGCAAAGGACGCAAAGTCAGTATTTACACTAAGGATTTCACAAAGTTTCACTTTGCGACTTGCCAGCCCGCTACGCATTCTGGCGGGGCGTCTTTGCGTGAAAGCACAGTTTTCGACCGTGCTTCTAGGAACCCCCTTATGCGCGAGACATCACCTTTTACCTTGACTTTCTTGCGTTAAATGGCTAAATTCAAAATAATTTGAGGCTCGGACTCAAATTCATACTTCCAAGGACTGACGCCCGGATGCTGGCAACAATTCGTTCCTGGATTAATCTGTTACCATTAAGGCAGGAACTGATTGTGGTGGCGGGCGTCATTTTGTTTTTTATTGGCCTGTTGTTCCCGGCCCCGGCGGTTAGAATCACGGCATTTGTGCTGTGTGGATGTGCCGTCGCCTATGCTCTAGTGGTTCTTTGGCGTCACCGATCGCAAGAGGTTTCGAGGAGCGCCGAACAGCGATCTTTGATCACGCCAGATCAGCAAGAACCTGAAATGAAAAAGCTCGTCTTCGACGATTTTCAGCCCAGCGGAAAAAAATTCCAGCTAAACGTTGTAGAGGAGACGACAAGTCGAGGAAGCCCAATGGCTGCCAAGTCGGCAAGAACATCTGCGGTCGGCGAGTACGAGTTCCAGCTCACGGATTTTTTTGATGTGAACGAAGATCTCTACGTCCGTGAGGGTGGCCCCAAGTCTGAGTTCGGATTCCTGATGAAGAAAGTGCTCACCGTCGTAAAGGATGTCAACTTTGCGCACACCGTTGCGTTTTTCTGGGTCAACAGAGAGAAAAACCAAATTGTCCTCGAGAGCTTCATTTCCGATAGCGACAAGTTCATGACGCATCGAAGGCGCGAGCTGGGGACTGATATCATCAGCCAGGTTGCGTTGGCCGGACAACCGAAGATCCTGAACCAGGTCAACACGGCCGGCCAGTTCGAAATGCTGGGTTACTACGAGGGGGTTGAGCCCGTTAAGACCTTCGTGGCAGTGCCCATTTTCTACACGAAGACTCAATCTGTCCCGCGCGAGCCGGTCGCTGTATTGACGATTGATTGCATTGACGAAGACGCCTACGGACCCGAAACCCTTGGTTCACTTGGACACTTTACGAAGCTCATTTCGGCGTTGATCAAGAGTTACACGGACAAGTACGATTTGCTGCTCGACTCTGAGGTCCTTCGTTCCATCTCCCGGATGCGGGATCAATTGAAAATCGAGTTCAGTCTCCACAATGTTGTCCGGACCCTTGCTGAAGAAGCCTCGCGGCTCGTCGCCTGGGATTATATTTCGGTTGTGCTTTTTGATGAGACTCGGAAATCATGGGTTGTTCAATTTGTGATCAACAGAATGAACGACGCCTATGTCTCGCCGACGCAGGAGGTCGATCCACAGCAGAGCCTGGTTGGGGGGGTGATTCAAACGGGCATGCCGAGAGTTGTTGACAACCTGCAAGGCGTCGAGATGCCGCGCTTCTATAAAGCTGAACGCGTCGAGTCGAACGGCGCCATGATGCTGCTCCCTATCATTTCAATGAATCGTTGTTACGGCGTCCTTGCGGTCGAGAGCAAGGATCTCAAGACGTACTCTGATGCGGAAGTAAGACTTCTGCAAAAGCTCGTGGAAACCGCGGCCCTGGGCCTGGAAATCCTGAGCCTGACGGATGTCGTGAACAATTATGTTTTTATGGATGAGACAACGGGCGTGGCGACCCGGAGATATTTCATCAGCCGTGTGCAGGATGAAGTCCAGAGGGCAAATGACTTCGGCACGGATCTGACGGTTGTGATGATTTCGATCGATTCGATGAACGAACATCTGCAGCGCTACGGAAAAGATGGGTTCGATTTTGTGCTGCAGAATGTCGGCAGGATGATTAGGTCGTCTATTCGTCCCTATGATCTGGTGGGCCGTTACGATTTTAATAGATTTGCAGTGCTACTCGTGAGCACACCCGCGAACGAGGCGAACCTCTGGGCTGAGAAATTTAGAAAAAACATCGCCAGCAATATTATCAATGTCGATCAAAAGAGCTTCTCCGTGACGGCGAGCATCGGCGTGTGCGGGGCGGTCAGTCAGACCAGTGACATCGAACTGCTGGAGAACGCGAGCCAGACGTTGAAAAAAGCGGTTGAGGCTGGCGGGAATATTGTACGAGTGTTTTAGAAAATCTTTGACTGTTGGAGGATAGAATGGCAAAGGTACACGATTTTGCGGAGAAGGCAAGAAAGGCAACGATGGAAAAAGGTGTGAAGTGTCCAAAGTGTGGGACGGTGAAAGTCCCCACGCTGTATGTGCAGTCAGTCCGTTCTGCTCACGGATCATATCGCTTCAACCGGACGCGCATTCAAGTTTGCAAGTGCAACGAAAAACAAGTGTTTGCATAACATTTGTTCTCTTTCCTCGTAATCCCCATTAGCACGCCACTGCTCAACGAGGCGTCTGCGACGCGAACCGCCGACCGGCACCTCGGGAGTCATCACGTTGAAGCCGGGAAAGATCGTGTTTATTGTCCTTGATGGTGTCGGCGTCGGGGAACTTCCGGACGCCGGTGCTTACGGGGATGCTGGTGCGAATACGCTCGTCAACACGGCTCGAGTTGTGGGGAGCCTTGCGCTGCCTCATCTCGCTCGTCTGGGCCTGACTCATATTGCGAGGCTTGGCGACACTGGACCGACAGTTGCTGCCGAGGGGTGCTATGGGAAGATGGCGGCTCGATCCGCCGGAAAAGATAGTACAACGGGGCATTGGGAACTTGCAGGGATCATCACCGAGCGGGCGTTTCCGCTTTACCCCCGCGGATTTCCGCGAAACGTTCTCGAGAAATTCGTGACGATCACCGGATGCCGAGGGTACCTCGGCAATAGGCCCGCTTCCGGGACAGAGATCATCAAAGAGCTCGGCGACGAGCACGTGAGAACAGGATTCCCGATCGTGTATACGTCGGGCGACTCGGTGTTCCAAATAGCGGCCCATGAAGAGGTTATCCCGCTCCCACGATTGTACGAGATTTGTAAGAAAACGCGGGACGAGATCGCTATCGGCGAGCATCGGGTCGGCAGGGTTATTGCAAGGCCATTTGTCGGTACGAGTGGACAGTATAATCGCACAGCGAACCGGAAGGATTTCGCGCTGGAACCGCCGGGAGCGACTCTGCTCGATCTCTTGATGAACGAAGAGGTCGAGACGATCGGGATCGGAAAGATCGATGATCTCTTTTGCGGTCGCGGACTGAGGGAGAAGATACACACGACGTCAAATGCCGAGGGGATCCGAACCACGCTTGATGTGGCCGGACGGCTGAGGAGAGGCTTCGTCATGACGAACTTGGTAGACTTTGACATGCTCTTTGGACACCGACAGGATCCGCATGGGATGGCGCGAGCGCTGGAGGAGTTTGATCAATCCTTGCCGGAGTTCATCAACTTGCTGAATGAACATGACGTCTTCATCATCACGTCGGATCATGGAAATGATCCCACGGACCGAAGTACCGATCACTCCCGTGAGTATGTCCCGCTGCTGTGCTTTTGCAAGACCGGTAAAAAGAATGTGGATCTCGGCATCCGGTCATCGTTTGCGGATGCGGGGAAGACCGTGGCACACTACTTCGGCCTGAGGAACGCAGCAGGTCTTGCGGGGAACAGTTTTCTCGATTGGATAGTCTAAGCATGGAGAGGGCAGAGGACAGCATCGAGCTTGATGTTGAGGTAGATGACAGCGGCAACGTCGTGCTTCCCGTCGCGGTTGTGCGGCGCCTGGGAGCGAAAGGCGGATCGAAGCTTCACGTGCGAATAACCGCGCGGAAGCTGAGCGCAGATCTCGCTCAGCGAATGGTGACCGAGGAGGAGATCGAACGGATCGGGCGCATGCAGTTTGAAGAGCGCCACAATGTCATCAGGTTCTTGGCTTCAGAGGGTCGGTTGGCGAAGTACAAGAAGTTTCGTCGGCGCTCGGAGGGATTCTCTCATTGAATCCCAAAAAGATTGTTGTTGATACGGACATCATCCTTGAGTACTTGATTCACAGCGATGAGGGGGCGCGCTCGCGGAGGGCGTCGGTGTTGCGGAGAGCGATGTCGGTGTTCTTTTGCTATACGACAGTCTTCAATGCTATTGAGGTCTTCGCCCTCTGTGAGACCGAAAAGGAGATCCAAGCGGTAGAGGACTCCTTGAGTGCGTTGAAGATATTGGGTTTGAACGGCAAAAGCGCGAGAAGTGTTGGGCGGGTTGTTCGACAGGGAAGGAAGAGCGACACTGGACGTTATGATCTACTGATTGCTGGCGTTTGTGTTGAGAGCAAGCTGCCGATCTTGACGGGGCGCCCCGATCGATACAGGACGGTAAAGTCGTTGCAGGTTGTGCCAGCGCGTCGATTGAGAGGGTATGAATCTGCCGCTGCAGTCGAGTCCCGATCTCGGTAGAATGTGTATTCTCAAATGCCGGAATTTGCTTCCTTTTGTATGAGTAATTGGGTCGAGAGAGGCGAACTTTTCTTGACCCTCGGATTGTTATATATGTGCCACGTCCGTGGCTTTCGGGAATGTTTCCAGAGTTGAATTGAGCACAAGGTGACCACCGAATGGTTAAGATCAGCAAACAATATACAAATCGAGAGAGCCAGTCACTAGACAAATACCTCCAGGAGATCGGCAAGGTCGACCTGCTGACACCTCAAGAGGAAATCGAGCTGGCGCGCAGGATCAAGAAGGGTGACCAAAAGGCTCTTGAGAAACTGACGAAGGCGAACCTCCGGTTTGTGGTGAGCGTTGCGAAACAGTACCAGAACCAGGGATTGTCACTCGGTGATTTGATCAATGAAGGAAATCTGGGGCTGATCAAGGCCGCAAAGCGGTTCGATGAGACGCGTGGGTTCAAATTCATCTCCTACGCTGTGTGGTGGATTCGACAGTCGATTCTGCAGGCATTGGCAGAGCAATCGCGCATCGTGCGCTTGCCGCTGAACCGCGTCGGCGCGTTAAACAAGATCGGCAAGGCGTTCAGCACGTTGGAGCAGGAGTTTGAGCGTGAGCCAAGTGCGAGCGAGTTGGCTGAAGAGCTCGATATGTCCCTCTTTGAAGTGTCTGACACGCTGAAGATCTCGGGCCGGCACTTATCGATGGACGCTCCGTTCGCGCAAGGAGAGGACAATCGTCTGCTCGATGTCATTCAAGATCAACGTCAGCCGTCGCCCGATCATCAACTCATGGAGGAATCGCTCAAGGTCGAAGTGAGACGCGCGCTGAATACCCTGAGTGACCGGGAAGCTCAAGTTATCCGCCTGTACTTCGGCCTCGATCAAGAGCACTCCTTGACGCTTGAAGAGATCGGTGAGCAGTTCAACCTGACCCGTGAGCGTGTTCGGCAGATCAAAGAAAAAGCAATTCGCAGACTGCGGCACGCTTCGCGCAGCAAAGCGTTACGTTCGTATCTAGGGTAATGATAACGCCCATAGCATCGTTCTTCGCGGAGCCTCGGCGCAAGTCGGGGCTTTTTTGCGCTCTCCATAACGTTGAGCGCTCTTCGTTGGGTGTGGTGCTGATTTCTGTCCTCGTGGTCTGCCTGGGCCTGCTGATTTCCGGTTGCGGTGCGACCTCTCCTCGCTTTCGGACGGGCGAAAAGAAGGTCTCCGCGTCTGGCCCCGACAAGAAAGATAATACGTCGAAGTCGGTTCCCGAGTCCCGCGACGATGAAGACCGAGAGAAGAAAACTGACGATGCCGAGAAGGTCCTTTCGGGAGCTCGAAGCTTCAAGACGGAAAAAAATACTGCGCTCTCGAATCTCGATCAGGCGAGGATCATGCGGGAGATCTCGAAGATGATGGGCGTGCCCTACAAGCTGGGGGGCGACGATCAGAACGGTATCGACTGTTCCGCGTATACGATGATCGTGTACAAGAACTCCATCAGCAAGCAGTTGCCTCGAACGAGCACGGACCAATTCAAGGCCGGAACGCCGGTTTCGTATGAAGATCTCAAGTTCGGTGATCTCGTGTTTTTCAATACAACGGGTGAATCCGCTTCACACGTCGGCATTTATCTCGGTGACGATCTGTTCGCGCACGCGAGCCTCACACTGGGTGTGACAATCTCCTCGTTGGAAAGCTACTATTACAAGAAGCGCTACGAGGGAGCAAGGCGCATCATTGAGTAAGTTGATTTCAACTCCCCGGCTCTGTATATTGACGCTGTGCTCTTAACAAAAGTTGATCGACCATTACGGAAATCGATAAATATACCATCATCAACGGGGGCGTTCCTATGATCCCACGTAGAACAGAAAACGGGATATGGGGTGCGATCACTTGGATCAGCGTGGTGATGTTTTTGGTCATGACTCCAGCATATGCTCAAAAGAAGAAGAGCCCTTCTATCAGGCAAGACACGGTGAAAGTCCTCCCGTTTTCCGCAGAGGTTGTGGAGGAGCGAAAAGAAAACGACGAGACGGTACCGCAAGAAGAAATCGATCGGGTGCTTGCCGCGACGCGCGGGTTCACCTCTGACAAGCTCTCGATCTTTTCGGCTTCCGAGCAAAGTAAGATCCTCCAGCAGATTGCAGAATACGTTGGCGTGCCTTACGAAGTCGGTGGCAATTCGAAAGACGGCATTGACTGCGGATCGTTTGTTGCGCTCGTCTACAAGAATGCCGTTGGTGCAGAACTCCCACGTTCGAGTTCGGACCAGCTCTACTTCTGCCAATCGCCCTCCGACAATGAAGCACATTTTGGCGATCTGGTTTTCTTCAACACTACAGGTCGGCGGGGGTCGCATGTGGGTATCTTCATGGGCAACCAGCTGTTCGCCCACGCGAGTGTCTCGATAGGAGTAACGATTTCAACCCTGGAAAGCTCATACTACAAGAAACGATTCGAAGGTGTCCGAAGGCTTCGCCGGGAGTAAATGAGATCTAACCGTTTTCTCTTCTGAAATTTCGCTCGAGTCGCAGAGTATGTCAGTTCTTCCCATATATCTTTACGGCAGTGAGGTTCTTCGCAAGAAAGCGAGGCCCGTTCACGAGCTTGATGATTCGCTCATCAAACTGATCTATGACATGTCCGAGACCATGCATAAGGCGAACGGGATTGGGTTGGCAGCGACTCAGGTGGGCGAGTTGCGTCGAGTGATCGTCGTTGATGTCTCTGCCATTGAAGAGGCGCAACGGGAAAAAGATGGAGAGCAACCGGGTGAGGACGGACAGGAAAAGAAGACCCTCGCCCTGATCAACCCACAGGTTGTGGAAGAATCTGGTGATTGGAATATGGAGGAGGGCTGCCTCAGCATACCGGATGTCCGTGCCGACGTTAACCGGTCGGAAGACATTCGCGTGCGATTCCGGGATGTGAATTTCAGAGAGGCGGAGTTGGCTGCGGGCGGGCTTCTGGGGCGCGTCATCCTGCACGAGATCGACCATCTCAGCGGTATTCTCTTCATTGATCATGTCGGCGCCGCCAAGCGTGTCCTTCTCAGGAACGACCTTCGGAAGATTAAGAAGGGGGACGTCGAGACTTCATATCCTGTCGTCAGCGCCGTCGAGGTATAGGCGTTCGCCATGCGCATCGTCTTCATGGGCACACCGGAGTTTGCCCTCCCCAGTCTCAGAATCCTGCTTGAGCACAACTACAACATTGTTGCCGTTGTAACGTCACCGGATATGCCCCAGGGGCGTGGACAGAAGATCGCACCAAGCCCGGTGAAGGAACTTGCCCTCGCACGCAATCTTCGACTACAACAACCGGAGAACTTGAAGGATCCCGATTTTGTCTCGACTCTTGCTCAGCTCCAACCTGATCTGATCGTCGTTGTCGCCTTCCGGATTCTTCCTCGAGAAGTCTTCACCATTCCTCGCCTTGGCTCCATCAATCTCCATGCTTCACTGTTGCCGAAATACCGCGGTGCTGCGCCCATGAACTGGGCTATTATCAACGGTGAGACGGAAACGGGAGTGACGACATTCTTCTTGCGGGAGAAAGTGGATACCGGGTCGATCATCCTTCAGGCCCGTGTCAGAATTGGGCCGGATGAGACAGCGGGAGAGCTTCACGATCGGTTGGCAGACCTCGGCGCAGAAGTCGTTCTGCAGACAGTCCGTCAGATCGAACTCGGAAGGGTTCAGCCGCAGGCGCAGGACGATTCGCTTGTCTCGTCTGCACCAAAAATCTTCAAGGAAGATTGCAGAATAGACTGGAGGAAATCTGCCCAGCAGGTCCACGACTTTGTGCGCGGGTTGTCGCCATATCCATGCGCTTGGACAAGCCACGAGGGGAGAACGCTCCGCATCTTCAGGACGCAGCTTTCTGCTGCAGAATCTTCGGCCGGTCAGGCAAAGCCCGGCACAATCGTGGAAGCTCAGCACGACCGTTTGCGTGTTCAAACAGGAAGAGGCGTTCTCTCGATTGTCGACATCCAGCAGGAGGGAAGAAAAGGGATGGGAGTCGCGGAATTCCTTCGTGGGTATCACTTCGAGGTTGGAGACCAATTGCGCTAGGTGCGCATTCGCTCCTGCAAGGTTACATTGCATAGGGTGAGAAAAAGGCGTATATTCGCCGGAGACTTTTTCATCCGAAGACCAAGCCGAAGAAACTCGTGTCAAAAATCATTGTCATAGCGAACCAAAAAGGGGGCGTCGGGAAGACCACGACAGCGGTCAATCTGGCGGCATCCCTTGCGGTAGCGGAGAAACGAACGCTCCTCGTCGATGTCGATCCTCAGGCGAATGCAACGAGCGGGATCGGGATCTCGCCGCTCGAGGGGCGGACGATTTACGAGGTCATCATCGACGGATTGAACATCGGTTCGACAGTCGTTGAGACCCAAATGCCCTTTCTCTCCTGCGTGCCCTCGCACATCAATCTCGTGGGCGCGGAAATCGAAATGGTCGGGCTGGAAAACCGCGAGAAGCGCTTGGCCCAAGCTCTCCAGACAATTCGAGACCAATACGACTTTATCGTTGTGGATTGTCCCCCCTCCCTGGGACTGTTGACTCTCAATGCATTGTCGGCCGCGGATTCTGTCCTCATACCCGTCCAGTGTGAGTACTTCGCCCTCGAGGGGCTCGGGCAGCTATTCAGCACAATTAATCTTGTGAAGAAGACTCTCAACCCGAATCTCGACATCGAGGGTGTGCTCCTGACAATGTTCGACTCGCGCCTTCGCCTGTCGAATCAGATTGTTGACGAGGTGAAGCGATACTTTGGCAACAAGGTCTTCAGAACCATCGTCTCACGCAACATTCGTTTGAGCGAGGCTCCGAGTTTCGGTAAGCCCATTATTCTCTATGATGCGATCTGTTCGGGCACGCGAAACCATATGGAGCTCGCCAAAGAAGTATTGGCAAACAACGACGCGTTGGGGCTCGAGCCCATTCCGCACGCTCAACCTGTTTCGCACACGCAGCCATGACGACTCAAAAGAAATCCGTCCTTGGTAGGGGATTGAGCGCTTTGATCCCCAGGGCACTCCCGCTCAAAGAGGTGAGCATCCGGCACGACGAGGTCGGAATCGACTCGGGCGGCGAGGGGATTATTGCGCGCATCGACGTTGACAACGTTCGATCCAACCCATTCCAGCCCCGTTCCGAGTTCGATCCGGAAACGCTGGCCGAGTTGACCCGCTCCATCGTCGAAAAGGGGGTCATCCAACCGATCACCGTTCGCCGCGTCGATGGCGGCTACCAGTTGGTGGTTGGAGAGCGGCGATTGCGCGCAGCACAGAACGCGGGCCTCACCCAGATTCCCGCGTACATTATCGCGGTTGAATCTGACGAAGAGATGCTGGAGCTTGCGCTGATCGAGAACATCCAGCGCGATACGCTCAATCCGATTGAGATTGCGCACGCCTACAAGCGTTTGATCGATGAATGCCGCCTGACGCAGGAAGACGTTGCTGATAAAGTTGGGAAAGACCGTACCACGGTTGCAAATTTCATCCGCTTGTTGAAATTGCCTTCCGAAATTCAAGTTGGGCTCAAGAAGAACCAGATCACGATGGGGCACGCGAGGGCACTGATCAACATACCGAGCGAGGCGATGCAGTTGCGGATCTACAAGAAAATTGTGGACGCAGGGCTCTCCGTTCGCAAAGTTGAGCAGCTCGCGAAGTCAGCGGGAAAACCGGCTGAAACCTCCCTGCGAAAGACAAGTGGTGGTTCTCCTTCGTCAAGTGTCCAGAGTGTCGAGGAAAAACTCCGCCAGGCGTTGGGGACAAAAGTGAGCGTGCGCGAGAAAGGGAACGGGCGTGGGGAGATCGTTATTGAATTTTACTCGCTTGACGATCTCGATCGACTATTGGATCTCTTCGCCGCGATCGAAAAGGTTCACTAAATGTTAGATTTTCAATTTTCAATTTTCAATCTACAGCCTTCAACCTTTAATCTACATTCTTCAATTTACAATCTACAATTTTTCTCATGGCTCTGCACAAGCTCTACACGGAGAAAGCACCAAAGCCCATAGGTCCCTACAGCCAGGCAATCGTCGTCGACGGCAAGTTTGTTTATACAGCCGGACAGGTTGCAATCGATCCTGCAACGAATCAGGTCGTTGAGGGTGATATCAAGGTTCAGACTCGACAAGTTCTCAACAACATCCAAGAGGTGTTGAAAGCTGCCGGGTCATCCATGAACTCTGTTGTCAAAACCACAGTCTTCCTGAAGGACCTCAATGATTTCGCTGCGATGAATGAAGCATACGCTGAGTTCTTTTCTGGTTCGGTGCCCGCACGCAGCACGGTGGAGGTTGCACGCTTGCCGCGCGATATGAAAGTTGAAATTGAGGCCGTCGCTGTCGTCGAACGCTGACGAACGGCGCTTGTGATATGGATCGCTCTTCCTGCAACAAGAGCACTGTCCCCTATCTTCTTCTCACCATCCTCGTCCTGTTTTTTTCTCTACCAGCTTCTGGTCAGTACAGGGTCACCTCATCCCTCTTCAAGCAGAGAGCAGTCCCGGAGAGCATCCCGGGAATTTGGTACGGAGATTCTCTGCGCGTCGCATCCCCTTCGGCGGATACAATCGAGAGCCGGGGAAAGTCTCCGACGACGGCAATTCTCCTCTCAGCTATCCTTCCTGGAGCCGGCCAGATCTATACCGAACGATATTGGAAAGTCCCGATTATTCTTGGTTTTGGCGGGTACTTTGTGAGCAAGTGGCTGAAAGCCAATGATCTGTACTTGTCAGCTCGTGGGAGATACCAGCAATCGGTTGAACGAGGTGAGAATGGCGGGCAGGGGAGTGCGCAGTCTCTGTATGAGCGGGACTTCTATCGGGATGAGCGGGACAAGTTTGCCTTCTATTTCGCTCTCACATACCTGCTGAACATTATTGATGCCTACGTGGGTGCGAGTCTCTACAACTTTGAGGTGACTGATAACCTCGGTGCTGGCGCTGCTGTACGATTGAGTATCCCAATTCACTAATACCTTCCTGCTATCTTCATCTCTTTACTGAGTCACCTTTGACTTACCGCATTATGTCAATCAGCATCGGATCGTCGTGCTATTTCATGAGATCCGATAATGCCTCAGAAAGTGTTGGGAACCTAAAGACGAATCCTGCGTCAAGAAGCTTCTTTGGGATAGCCCGTTGGCCCTTGATGACAACGTCGACCATTTCGCCGAGGACAAGTCGAAGTGCAAATTCCGGAACTGAGAACCAGGATGGACGTCCCATCGCCTTGCCGAGCTCAGCGCAAAATTCACTCATCGTTGCAGGCTCAGGCGCAGCGATGTTTACTGCGCCAGAGAGCGATCGGTTTTCAAGAGCAAACAGAATTGCGCGCATAGCATCTTCGCGATGGATCCACGAAAGCCATTGAGTTCCCGGGCCAAGGGGCCCGCCGACAAAAAGGTTGAACGGAAGAAGAAACCTCTTCAGCACTCCTCCGCTCTTGTGGAGCACAATACCAGTCCGAAGCGCCACCACTCGAACACCGTGGTGTTCCGCTTCCCTCGCGGCGGATTCCCACTGATGACAGAGTCTGGCAAAGAAGTCGTCTCCGTTGGGAGAAACCTCCGTCACGCCCCCCACCTTCACATCCCCGTAGTAACCGACGCCTGAGGCGTTGATCAGAACCTGGGGCTTCTTGGTTGATTTTTTGATTGCCCCAACAATGGCGCTTGTGGATTCAATGCGGCTGCCGACAATTCTCTCTTTCTGGACCGAAGTCCAACGCTTCGCGGCGATCGGTTCGCCGGCCAAGTTGATGACTGCATCTGCTCCTTCGAGATGCCGGGCCCAATCACCGGAGCTCCTCCCGTCCCAGTCTGCTACCTGCACAGTTGGTGAGTACAGAGTTCGGATCTTTGTGCGGTTTCGTGTGAGCACGAGCGCGGTATGGCCCGAGTCCACGAGTCTTTCAACCAGCGATCGACCGATGAAACCCGTACCACCGGCAACAACGATTTTCATAGGATCTTCTCCTTCCGCCTTCAAATATCTAAACATTTTCACCAACATTTACAAGAACTTTCTGTTCGCGAGATTGTGTGGTACACCTTCACAGGCCTGACTTTCTCCTCGCTGGCCGCGCGCTTGTTAATCGTCAAACAGTGTTCTCCACGTTTGTAGCCGGTTACGGTGCGGAGATGCGTAGTAGAAAAGAAGCGGCGGTATATGGTGAAGGCATTGCCAGCGTCACCGCCGACCCTCCTTATCCTCGTGTTGTTATGGCATTCATTGGAGGGATCGAGCGAAGCTTTGCTTGGGCAAGGCCGAATTTTCGAGTTCCTGAGAGAAGCACTGTCACTCATCGTTCCTCTCCCCCGAAGACGAGACATCAATTTCTTGCTCTTCTAGCCATTTTGCGCTATATTTCAAACGTCTAAAGGAGTAAAGGGTGACCCAATTGCACTTACACTCTTTACTCTTTGTCTTTTATGGAGTTGTATGTGTCTCCTTGCCCGGCCAGCGGCGAATGCCCTGGATCCGATTGCCCTATGAAGCACATTCGAAACTTCTGCATCGTTGCCCATATTGACCACGGAAAGTCTACACTCGCGGACAGGATTCTCGAGCGTACAGGTGCTATTTCCCCACGCAACATGACGAAGCAGGTCCTGGATGATATGGAGCTGGAACAAGAACGCGGTATCACCATCAAGCTTCACGCAATCCCGATGAAATACAAAGCCCACGATGGTCAGGAGTACACGCTGAATCTCATCGACACACCCGGCCACGTCGACTTCACGTACGAGGTTTCACGATCACTGGCTGCATGTGAGGGTGCGATCCTTGTGGTTGACGCCACACAGGGG
>JBBTCR010000386.1:0-2923 GCA_038043105.1 Bacteroidota bacterium | reverse complement strand
GCTTCTATCCATGTATGCGCCCGGATCGCCTTCGTCTGCGTTGCAGACGAGGAACTTGCCTCGAGAAGTCTTTGCTTTGGCGAGGAGTTCCCATTTAAGCCCGGTCGGGAATCCCGCGCCGCCGCGGCCGCGCAGGCCCGAAGCCTTGACTTCCTCGATGACCCACGTAGGATTCCCTTTCTCGAGGACGTGCACGATTGCCCCGTAGCCGCCATTCTCGATGTAATTGTAGATGCGAATGGGATCTACCATCTCGCTGCGTGAAAGGATACTGCGGACCTGTCGCTTGAAGAATGGAATATCATTTTGTTTTTCGATCCGCTTCCCAGATGCCGGATCGACGAACAGCAGTTCCTCCACAACCTCTCCGCGAGAGACTGCCTCGACAACGCGGGGCATGTCTTCCATCTTGAGCTTTGGGTAGAACGTCCCCGAAGGCTGGATGAGCACCGACGGCTCCATCTCACAGTACCCGTGACATCCTGTGACCCGGAGGCGGATTTTCTGCGACAAGTTCTTTGCAAGAATTTCTCGCTTGGCCATGCGAATGAGATCGTTTGCCCCGCTCGCTTGTCCGCATGTCCCGGCTGGAATGACGATGGTGGGAAAGGTTGGATCCCGATCGGAGATGATCAGCTTCTGGAAGACCTTGAAGGCAGTGATGGATCTCAATCGATCCGCGAGCATAGGTAGTGGCCCTCGTTTAAACTCATTCCGCTAGAACTGCTCAAGGTGCGTTACAGATTGACTCCTTCGAGATCAAGCATATGGCTTTTGCACCCACGGCGAGAGCAAATCTGAACAATGGCGCCTCCTCGAACAATCATCGGCACCATCGGCGCATCGCAGACGGGGCAATTCCACGCGCCGAGCAGCTCCGCGTGGCAATGGGGGCAGAAGAAGTTGATAACCTGGCCCATGGGGATTTCGTTGCCGGATTCGATGGCATAGCTGCCATACAGACACGACATTCTCAGCCAGCCGTGTTCTTGCCCGAACGACACGGTGACTCTGATGGAAGGATAACCATCGACCAGATGTCCTGAGTCCATGAGACTGTGGTTGCAGCGTGGGCAGCTCACTTCGAGCGGAAATATTCTCTGGTCCGCCGTCACTTCGACCCTGTCGAGGCCCACACGAGTCTTGCCGATGATACGTTTTACATCGAGAGTGCCAACATTGGAGAAATAGTGACCGTCTATGACGACGATCGGGCCCAGTGCACACGCCCCAAGGCATCGGACTGTTTCCAGAGTGAACTCTTTGTCCGGCGTCGTTTCCCCATCACTCTTGACTTTAAGTTCATGTTCGAACTCTTCTGCAATGGCAGGGCCTCCCCGGACATGGCAAGCGGTGCCTAAGCAAGCAGACACGAGATGTTTTCCTCGAGGTCTGAGGCGAAACGACCTGTAGAACGTTGCCACACCATAGATGTCGACGAGAGAGCGACCGGTCCTATCTGCAACAACTCTTAGGACATCCTCGGGCAGGTATCCGTATTTGGCTTGTATCTCTTCCAGGATAGAGATCAAACCTCCGCGGACCTCCCTATATTTCTCAACGATGGTGTTGACGCCTTCAGGATACATGGTAATCCCTTGTCCGTTCTCTTATACGCGTGGTAGGTGAAGACAAGAAAGTGATGCCAGCAGTTCAATTAACCCGTGGAGTCTCACCGTTTGATGTACCCGGATGGTTCATTGCTCGCCGTTCAGAAACTGCTGTCAGCAATCATGTTGACCCCCCGCTGAAAGGCAGGAGGCAACTGTGTTGAGCACTTTCTCGGAATTCGCTCAAGGTGGCTGCAATTTCTATTCCATAAGGGGATATAGGATCTGGCAGGGAAAAGACTAGTAAGCGGGCATTTTTTGGGAACGGACGAAACGCCCGCTTACCATAATTGGGAAGTTAAGAAGGAGTATCAGAATTGGGAACTGATGCGAAGAGACCTACGGGAAGATGCCGAGCTCCAAATAGGCCTGTGCGATCTTGTCGATTGCGCTGATGAACGCAGCGGTCCGGAGGTCTGGACACTTCGACTGCTTTTTGATCTCTCTGATCTGATTGTAGGCGACAATCATTGTGTCTTCGAGACCTGAGTTGACAAGGTCAACCTCGTCTGGACCGCGAGAAATTTTCCTTTTCTCCTCGGCCGAGAGCGATTTGCCGAATGTCCTCTCGATGCTGCTGACAAGCTGCGATAGGGATGATTCGGTGAAGCGCTTTCCCATTCTCCCCATCCGAACGTGCTGAAGGTTCTTGAGCCACTCAAAATAGGAAACGGTGACGCCGCCGGCGTTGAGATACATGTCAGGGATGACCATGATCCCTTTGTTCAACAAAGTATCTTCGACATCTGCACTGATCGGTCCGTTGGCACCCTCGCCGATGATCTTTGCCTTGATGCGCGGCGCGTTTGCTCGCGTGATTTGGTACTCAAGTGCAGCGGGGACGAGAATATCGCACTCGAGCTCGAGAGCTTCGATGGTATTTGGAATATTGGTCGCTCCAGGAAAATTGAAAATCGATCTCGTGTTCTTCCGGTGTTTCATGACCTCCTCCACGTCCAGCCCCTTCGGGTTGTAAATTGCCCCTTCGTATTCTGCCAACCCAACGATCAGGCATCCAGCCTCCTGGAGGAACTTCGCTGCGTGGTATCCTACGTTGCCAAGTCCCTGGACGACAACACGCTTCCCCTCCAAACCAGGCGTAAGGCCAAGCGCCTTCATGTCTTCGGCGATATTGCAGGTTTCCCGAATACCAAAGAACACCCCGCGACCAGTAGCTTCCCTTCTTCCACGGATTCCTCCCTGGCTTACCGGTTTTCCTGTCACACATGCGACGCCGTCGATTGCGCCTGGATTGAGCGCCATATACGTGTCAGCGATCCACGCCATCTCCCGCTCTCCACTTCCGTAATCCG
>JBBTCR010000385.1:0-1163 GCA_038043105.1 Bacteroidota bacterium | reverse complement strand
CCTCAGCTGAGCTACTATCTGGAAGGAGCCGACATCGGCTGGCGGGATGACCTGCCGGTGAGAAGGATCGTGCCGCCGAAGGACCGAGCCCGGTTCCGGTCGTGGTTAACGGATCAGCTTTCCGGTGCGTTGGACGATGCGTTGGTGGTTATCGAGAAGGACAAGTTCATCCGATACGAATGGGTTACGGCACACGAGGTCATTCCGCCTGACTATGCGCTGGTGTTCGAGAGCAGACGATATGCAGCATTCCAGCGCATGTCGGCCGTTCAGCTTGCAGAGCTCAAGTCTGCAATGATTCCTTGATCCAGGAGAGGTTTTCGTACGGGATGAACCCGTAGTTGTAGAAGTTATAGCTTCGAATGCGGAGTTCTTTTGCCACCGACATCTTGTCGAGAAATTCCTTCCTCCCTCCGCTCTCAGGCAATCCAACCTGTAAACCGAGAGTGACCTCCGAATTTCCAACTGAGGATTGAAGAGCCGACAGCGGTGCACGGAGGGCATTGCCCTCTTTCACGTAACCCAACGCAAGGATTCCGCCCGTAGCAGCAGCGATGCGAGGAGGATCTACGCTGACAAGTTTCCTCGCCATCGGGTCAACATGCATCAAAGGACGGAGCTTCGTTGATTTGACTGCATTGGCGAGCTCCTCAACGAAGGAAACAACCATCGATTTGCGCCACTCGAGGAAAGGATCAAAGAGATCCGATGGGAGATCGTTTACAGTGGCGTACTTGTCCGCGATCGCAGATGAATTTGCAAAATACGTCTCGAGCGTCTGCTTCACAAACGTGCGGATAGGCTCCAAGTCAAGCCTCGATTCTCTTGCGCGTTGCCTGCAGGCACTGCAAAAACACAGGCCCAGCAGAAACCGCGTTGCGCTTGTAAGCTCAATTCCTTCCCGTTCGTGATGAAAGCCGTGCGAATAGCCCTGAAACTGCAATGCCTCAAGCTCGATGGCATCTACTCCGTGGGAAGCGATGTCGGTTACGAGGGCTCGAATATATTTCCTTACGTCTGAATTACTTGGACAGAGATTGTGGTAGAGCCTGTCACCAAAAACGTTTTCGCAGGCGATGTCGGGATACTTCATCCCAAGCGGCGTGTTATGGCAACAAACGACCCACGCCCGCGTCTGCAAGCCTGCCTTGTCTGCGTGGCGT
>JBBTCR010000384.1:0-1251 GCA_038043105.1 Bacteroidota bacterium | reverse complement strand
GTTTGGAGGCCATCGATAGAGATGATGGTTGCGAGATGAAGATTCGACAAGAAGGGCAAAATCACGGTTGAGTGGAGTTAACCAAGTGAAAGGAGCGGATATGAAAAGACTCAAAGTATTTCTGGTTGCAATGACTCTCACAGTCCTTGCCAGCAATATGTTGGCTCAGCATCACCATGGTGATCAATGGTCCTCGTCAGGGAAGAAAAATCCGGCAATTGCCGCAGCGTTATCGCTACAACCGCTTCCAGTGGATTTAGGCGGCTTTTATGCCGGCAATTGGGAACGAGGTGCCATTTATACCGCGGCTGAGATTGCGTTGTTTATCCCGGCCGTGGTTTTGGTCGCAGAGAATTCCAACTGGGGCCATCATCGCTATGATTCATACTATTACGCTAGCGCCAATCGAAAGACGTGGACAGACGCTGAACGCAACAGGTTCTATTACTTTGTTGGCGGCTATTTTCTGGTGAAGTTGATCAGTGCGTTTGACGCTGGCTATTCAGTAGAGCGGCACAACGCCCATCTCTCCGTTGGGTATGATGAACGAAGGCAATCACTTGGCTTCTCCTTGGCAATGCCGATTCGCTAAGTGATGGCAGTGCAGAAGATGGTTAGAGAACTGTTGCGGTGTCACTTGCGCGCGGAATATTGCGGTTGCATCAGCCGGAGGGATGCATAGAAGTCAAATTGTTTGTCCGTCACAGGATTACTGCACAGATGTGCACAGTTACTCGAACCAGTGAGATATGTGAAAGACTATATGGTGCACAGAAATTTTAAGGACAATCTTCTACAGCTCACCAAGCTGTTTCTAAATCTCGTCGTTCTGGTTGGCTCGGCTCTTGTTCTTCACGCACAGCAGAAAACGGGAAGCCTCGAAGGAACGGTATTCGACAAGAGTACGAAACAACCCCTTGATCTAGTGAATGTATTCATCGAAGGCACGACCTTTGGTGCGGCTACCGATTCAAAAGGCTACTACAATATTCGTAGCATCCGCGTTGGTGCCTATACGGTTCGTTTCTCGATCATCGGATACAAGGAACGGAGGTTTTCAAATGTTCAAATCAGACCAGGGAGGAACGATCTCAGCGCTGTTCTGGAAGAAACCTTGCTGCAAACAGATGAGGTTATTGTGACGCCGAAGCCCGAACGATACGATGCGAGCGGAATCTCTGCGCGTCTCGGCAAGGATATGGTTGCTTCAACTCCTGGCTCCGCACAAGATATCTTTTGGGTCGTTCAGAC
>JBBTCR010000383.1:0-2522 GCA_038043105.1 Bacteroidota bacterium | reverse complement strand
ATGCCTTGAGCCTCGAGGAACGATGGTTGACGAAATCCATGTCGATCGCGCGGCAACCCGATGTGCCTGAACACACGGTACAGTTCCTTGTCAACGAAATGTATGAGAGTGGAGATTTCGAGCTCGTGGAAGTCGAGGTCTCGGAGGGCAGTGATGGGACTGCGATGAGGTTGCGAACGCAGGCAAACCCTGTTGTGCGTGGAGTTGAGATCTCTGGGAACAAGTACGTTGACCTCGATAGCCTGAAGGCGGTGTTTCAGCCGCTGATAGGTCATCGATTGAATTACCACGCGAGCAGAAAAGCTCTGGAGGCCGTTCTGGCGATCTACCGCGATCGAGGGTTCTCATTGGCACGCATTCGGGACGCGAAGCTGGAGCGGTCAACCGGCATCGCACGCCTCGTCGTTGATGAAGGCGTTGTGTACCGCCGAGACATTCGGGGTACGGCAAAGACCAAAGACTACGTCATCTGGCGTGAGCTGCCATGGGAGGAGGGTGATGTTTTTCAAGTTGCCAAGGTCGCCGAGGGCATTGCGAAGCTGTACGGGACCAGCCTCTTCGAGCAAGTATCCGTGAATGTGCATCAGGAAGGCGTTCACGACGAGAATCACATCGTGGTCATCAAAGTGCGGGAGCGGAGCACGGAGCTGATCCGGTTTGGGCTGAGGATCGACAACGAGCGCAACATCCAGCCATCGATCGATGTTCGGGATGAGAATTTATTCGGCGTTGGGGCAGAATTCGGTCTCCACGCCTTCGGTGGACCGAGAAACAGGAGCTATATGAGCGAGTTTAAGGCCACGCGCATCTTCAATTCCTATCTAACCTTCGGACTGAGCGGATATTATGCCTACCGCGATGTCAATGTGTATGGTGACGAGCCGCTGTTTGATCCTAAGCGATGGAATCGCATGAGGATCGGAGAGTATCGCGAGCTTCGACAAGGAGGATCGGCCACCTTCGGGACACAACTGGAGCGTCTTGGCACGGTGACCGTCGAGGGGAGACTGGAAAGCCATCGAGTCTGGAGCATCGCTGGCCAACCGTTGGAAACAGAAAGCTTCAAGATCGGTTCGATCAAGTTCGGTCTCAAGATCGACAATCAGGACCGATATCCGTTCCCCAGAAATGGCGTGTCGATGAATTTCTTCTATGAATCGGCAGTCGTTCCAGCCAAGGGGGGTGCGGGATTTACAAAAATGTGGTTTGCCTCTGACTGGTATCGAACGTATTCCCGACGGCATACACTCCATCCGCGGATCCGTTTCGGTTTCGCCGATGAGACACTCCCGATCACCGAGCAATTCAGCCTTGGCGGCCAGCAGAGCTTCTTTGGCTTGCGCGAAGACAACAGTCGTGGTCGGCAGCTTCTTATCGCAAGTCTCGAGTATCGTTATCAGAGTCCGCTTAACATCTTTTTTGATACATATCTCACAGCTCGGTACGATTTTGGCTCGATCTGGGCAGCTCCCGCGGAAATTCGATTGCGGGATCTACGCCACGGCATCGGCGTGGGTCTCGCGTTCGACACCCCCATTGGTCTCGCGGAGTTTTCCGTCGGTCAAAGCTTCTACTTTCGCAAGGAGCTCTTGAACAACCCGGTGAGCCTGGGCCCGATTTTGGGCTATTTCACCATTGGTTACGCTTTCTAGTCGCTGCAACGAAATCGCATCTCCCTCGTATCCAGAGAAGAACAAACGCTTGCACTGAGGATGTCTATGAACAATGTATTCGAGAGAATGACCCCGCGGTCAATCCGGATCATGTACACAATCGTTACACTGATCGTGCTGAGCGTGACGCTCATCCATGCATTCGATGTGATGGTTTTCCGAGCGACCAGCAACGACCAATGTGGCTGGTTAGTGCGCAAGGACGGGAAGCCCGGCCTCATCATCACGGATGTCGTGCCCGGTGGTGTCACGGACAGGGCGGGAGTCCGAAACGGCGACATCCTGCTGAAGATCAATGGAAAGGGTTTCACGGACTCCCAGCCGGCGATGGCGATCGTCAACGCCATGAAGCCAAACGAATATGCAGAGTACTTCATTGAGCGGGATGGTAAGACATTTACCACTCATGTGCAGATCCTGAAGATCTTTGACATCCGATACTTCTCCCTCTTCTTCCTCGGCCTAGGATTCCTTGTCGTCGGCTTCATTGTGGTGATGACACGACCCCAAGGAATCATTCAACGGATGTTCGCTCGCTTCGGCATTTTGTCCATGCTCTTCTTCGGTGCATCGCAGCTCAACCTCACGGGGGAACCGGCTTGGAAATTCTATACCTTGGGTGTGGCTTTCTCCATTGGATGGATCTTCGCGTTGCCGTACTTCATTACATTCTTCCTGCACTTTCCTGTGCGGAAGAAGATCCTCTGCAGGATGTGGTTGAAACCTGTCCTCTACGCATATAGCTCAGTCAGCGTTCTCCCCCTCATCTTCAATCTTGTCAAAGATCTTCCGCCGTTCGTTGGAGTCATCCTCAACTATACGCCGTTGAGCTTCTTCGTGGCGGGTCTC
>JBBTCR010000382.1:0-1650 GCA_038043105.1 Bacteroidota bacterium | reverse complement strand
TCTCACCTGATGTTCCTCGGCTCGCTGTCGATGGATGTCGGTGCACTCACCGTGTGGATGTGGGCGTTCCGCGAGCGGGAAAAGGAGTATGACATCTTCGAGAACATCGCTGGTGCGCGGTTCACGACAAGTTATACTCGCATCGGTGGATTGGCCCAAGATGTGACGCCGGAAACTCTGGCGATGGTGAAGAAGTTCATCGATGAGTTCCCCGGATATCTGGAGGAGTGTGAGCGACTGCTGAACAAGAACAGGATTTTCGTCGGCCGTACGGATGGAATCGGCGTAATCAGCCCGGCAGAAGCACTTGATCTGGGGCTTACCGGTCCCGGTCTCCGCGCGTGCGGCGTTGAGCACGATTTGCGCCGTGCAAATCCCTATCTGGTGTACAAGGATCTTGATTTCAAGGTTCCCGTGTATGAGGGGGGAGATGCGCTCGCCCGATACTACGTGCGAATGGATGAGATGAAGGAGAGCGTAAAGATCGTGCGTCAAGTGCTGGAGAAGATGCCTGCCGGAGAGGTGCACGCGTTCAAGCCAAAGAAGGTTCTCCCTCGAAAGGAACGCGTCTACACCAAAATGGAGGAGCTGATTCACGACTTCATGCTGGTCAATTTCGGCGTCGAACCCTCAGTGGGCGAGATCTACAGCGCCGTCGAAGCGCCGAAAGGAGAGCTGGGGTTCTACATCTACAGCCACGGCGAAGGATACCCGTGGAGACTCAAGATCCGGTCCCCGTCGTTTGTCAACCTCCAATCGCTCCCGACAATGATGATGGGTGCCATGATCTCGGATGTTGTCGCGATCATTGGCAGCCTTGACCCCGTGATGGGAGAAGCAGATAAGTAGATTGAAGATTGTAGATTGAAGATTGTAGATTGAAGATTGTAGATTGTAGATTGACGATGGTAGATTGACGATTTGAAGTGGTCATTCCGGTCAATCGGCAATTGGATATTGAAAATTGGAAATTTCGAATATGTTATCCGAACAGAATCTGAAACGAATTGACGAACTGAAGAAATTCTACCAGACTTCTCAGGCGCTCGTCATTCCCGCGCTCTGGATGGTTCAAGAGGAGCAGGGATATATCTGCCAGGACGCAATGAAGTATGTCGCCAAGCTCCTGGATGTCCCGTACGGGCATATCCTAGGCGTGGTCACGTTCTATACCATGCTGCACCAGAGGCCGGTGGGGAAACATCATGTTGAGGTTTGCACGAACGTGTCGTGCATGCTGCGCGGCTCCGACCGAATCGTGGCGCATCTGGAGAAGCGGCTCGGCATCAAAATGGGCGAGACGTCCAAGGACGGTAAGTGGACGCTCTCGGAGGTCGAATGCATGGGCTCGTGCGGAACAGCGCCGATGTTTGCCGTCGGCGAGGAGTATTACGAGAATCTGACACCCGAGAAAATTGACAAGCTTCTCGCGGACCTTGAGCGGAAATAGTGGACATGGAAAAACACATTCTCCCCGACATCAGGCATTTACAGAAACTTGACGTCTATGAAGCTCACGGAGGCTACAAGGCATTCCGCAAAGCTCTGCAAATGAAGCCCGAGGATGTGACGGAAGAGGTGAAGAAGTCCGGCCTCAAAGGTCGAGGCGGCGCGTGTTTCCCAACGGGGCTCAAATGGACGTTCATGCCG
>JBBTCR010000381.1:0-1215 GCA_038043105.1 Bacteroidota bacterium | reverse complement strand
AGCGAAGGTCTCCTTGACAGGCTGAACGCGCACTGGCCGATCATCCTCGCGTGTAGTAAGCCACCGTATACTGTTGCCGAAGAGCGCTTCCAGCGCGTTCTCCGAACCGGGTATGCCTTCAGAGAAGCTTTTCCATCGCCAGATTCCATATCCCAGCAGCGCGATGGATTTCCTCCGGTTCACATTGCGACTCAACAGGAGGGGGTCATTCGTCGTGAGCGACTGAATGCGACGCTGACCGAGGACTTCCGACTCAGGTTTTGCACGGAAACGAGCCTCTATCGTAAACACGGGAGGGAGCTTGTTCCACACATCGAGCGAGCCTGGGAGCTTAAGAATGGGGTTATTTCGTTGCGCAAGCGGAATACTCACGAATGCCTGCATCTCTTCGCCAGAAGATGCGGGAAGGGTCATCGGGAGCAGGGGCTCTAGAGATCGGAGCTTAGCGAAGTCCGTTGTGCGACTCAAGGCGAACAGAAAGCCTTTGCCATCACCCACCGCACCGATGATCGCCGAGATCACAGCGGTTGAGCTATTCCTCATCGGGTAGCCTACGAGAACGATGGCCTCAGATTCTTGAAGGAGATCGCCGTTCAGCTGACCTTCATAGAACCGTCCATCACCCCGCTCAATGAATACGCTTAGCTCAACGTTCTTGTCGCTCTCAAGCGCACGGCGAATGAACGAGACATCCGGGCTTGGAGCCCCCGCAACGAGAACAACGCGCATCTTGCTCTTCAGGACTTTCGTGTAGAAGGTGAAGCGGTTGTTCTGGAGACTTACCTCGTTCGGAAGCCGGGAGATGTCAACAAGAAGCTTTTGCATTCCTTCTTTCTCCGGCACAAATGAGAGCGGGACAGCATATTCGCGCGTGCCTTGCTGCAGCGTCAACATTTGACGGTCCGCAATTTTCGCCCCATCACGCAGCATCACTTCGATCTTTTCCCCACCATAACCAGAGCTTTTGACAGTGACATCGACAGGAACTTTGTTGCCGACATACGTAATGTTATTCGTCACAACCTTTCGGATGAGCAAGTCCTGCTGCTCGCTCGTGTCGCCCACGCCGATGGTAAACACCGGCACAGCAAGATCCTCCGCTTCATAGAGGGGACTCGTTCCCACTGTTGAATTGCCGTCCGTAATGATGAGCACGCACTGGAGATTGGCGCGAGCCGCGGTATCTCGGACTCCCTTAAGGGCCAACCCAAGGTC
>JBBTCR010000380.1:0-1009 GCA_038043105.1 Bacteroidota bacterium | reverse complement strand
TTTCCCCTGGATTTCTTCCCGGTGCTGTTCGCAATACCGCGGACGGCCGGATGGCTGGCTCACTGGCAGGAGCACCTTTCCGATCCTGAGCAGAAGATCGCCCGACCGCGCCAGATCTATCTCGGCCCCCACGGACGCTCGTGGATACCCATCGACAAGCGCTAGTTCACTCTCGTTGGAGCAATCTATTATTCGATTTTCCGCGCGCCCTACCGATATGGCAAAGCGACACCAGAGCCTAGTTCCTCTTTCCCGCGAACACCACGACGGGTTGCTGCTTGCCATTCGTTTACAACAAGGAAAGCAAGCGCTCTTGAAGCTCTGGTCTCACGACCCCGCGTGGCAAGCAGCCTACGTTGCTGAGTTCTATGACAAGTATCTTCACACGCACTTTGAGGCCGAAGAGAAGGGTCTCTTCCCACTTGCCTCGACTATCGCGGCGTGTCGTCCCGTCGTTGGCGAGCTTGTCGTCGAGCATCGCGCTCTCGAAGAGTACGTCAGCCGCCTTCGCCATCCTGACAAGACTACCTTGCAAGACGACCTAAGGTCGATTGGGGCGTTGTTGGAAGAACATATCCGGAAAGAAGATCGAATCTTGTTTCCTTCGTTCGAAGAACACGCATCGGAAGAGATGCTTGAGAAGGCCGAGGCAGAGATCGGCCGGTTCTACCCACCCCAGTCTTCCTGATGGCAAAAGGTCAAGGACTCCTTCCCACCTATGCCACGTATCAAAGAGCGGTTTATTCTTATTCTCTCTACCTCAGGCGGTGCTGGTCACCTGCGGGCCGCCGAAGCGCTGCATCAAGCTGTCCGGTCAAGCAAGCTGCCAATTCGTTCTGAGCAATACGATTGCCTCGATTTCACCTCAGGAGTGTTCAAGCGACTCTACTCTCAATCCTACCTCGCGATGGTCAATCGGATGCCTGAGCTGTGGGGATACCTCTATGCGCAGACGGAGAAGAAGCCTTATTCCAAGAAGGGCCTTCTGAAGATCTTCGACCATTTCAAC
>JBBTCR010000379.1:0-1749 GCA_038043105.1 Bacteroidota bacterium | reverse complement strand
CTTTTTGGTGTCCCCGACCTGTCCCGTTGTACGGGATGCCGTAAAGCGGCAAAGGGCGTGGCGATGAATTTCAACACCATATTTAGAGGGGTTTCAACCCCTTTCTGCAGCCGGTCAACTTGAGTTAATTAGTTCGCGCTGAAAACATAGCCACGAAGTCTCTCAGCCACAGGCTGATCCGTCAAGGAACACGGCGGACGGGTCCGCCAGAGGCGGATGCCCGCCAACGCGGTTCGGGCGGGAGCCTATGGCTCAAGCCTCAGGCTCAAACGAAAAACAAAATATTCTCAATTCTTTCAAGTTCTTGGTGACTTCCCCGCCCGGCTACGCCGTTCGGACGGGCAAAACTTTTTCAGTGAGAGCTAATCAATGTTTAAAAGGGTGAGCCAGCCCTTGAGCATGTTCCAATTCTTTTGCCTCAAGAATTGATAACGTTTACCAGTTTTTCATTTTTATTCCGTAAGTCAATGCCGCCCTCAAGAATGGACTTTAGATTGGTCAAGTAAAATGTCCAACCTATCGAACACGATATATGTAATTGTGCTTTTGCAGAATCGTCAATCGGGATTTGCTCTTGCCACAACTCTGCTATGGTCACGCCCCGTTCAACTTTTATGTGAACGCTCACGATACAACCGCCGGTGAAGGTAAATTGGAGAAAGTCTTTTCCATTGGCCTCCAGCACCGTCCCTCTTTCAACGACGTCATCACCGTATCCATACCACATCCACTTGTAGGTATCACCTTTTTGGGTGTGAGCATCCTTGTCTCTTGCGCTGTTGTCAGGCTTGGTAAATTCAGCCGACCGCAGAAACCATTGTTCAAGATTTGCCTGTTTTGTCCAGGCATCATAGACGATCTGAATACTGGCCTTGATGCTGACGCGTTTCGAGAATTTGCTCCAGTCGTGAAATTTGTCAGTCATAAGAATCCATGTTCGATGTAGTCGATCTGTTTTTTTCTCGGTCGCAGGCACACGTCTCGTTTACTTCCCTAACTCTTGTATGATTGCATCGGCGGTTGTCACACACGCGAACCCAAACGCGAGATTGAGCAAGCTCGCCAGATGCATCTCCTCGTTGATGCTTCCCGTCCCGTCGGCAAGAAAGAACACCCGATAATCTCGGTAATAGGCATCGCGAGCCGTGGACTCACAGCACAGATTGGTCATAATGCCGGAAACAACAAGGTCTTCTACCTTGAGACACCGGAGCACGGTCTCCAGATCCGTGTTGTGGAATGCCGAATAGCGATGTTTGAGAACGACTTTCTCCTTCGGGAGCGGTGCAATGTCGTCATGGACTTCGCTTTCTGGAGTTCCCTCGATACACATTCCCTCCCACCACCACTCCATGATACCAGCATCAAGACGGTCAGGGTGATGAACGTGTCGTGTATAAATCACGGGGCGCCCCGCTTGTCGAAAAGCAGCAATGAGGCGTTTCAGCGTTGGGAGAATAGCGGGTCCTCCGCTCGTGTAGGTGGGTGAAGCCGGGTCCAAGAAAAATCGCTGCATATCAATAACGAGCAAAGCCGCTTTTTCCTTATTAAGCTGCATCTGATGTTGATTGAACGGCGCAATCTTTTCAAGCCAACGCTGCGCTTGCGCCTCAAGAGATTCTGGCGTCACATAAGATTTTATCATAATCCTCCTTTTCTTGTGCTGTCATACGCCGCGCAGCCGTATGTACAATATGACTTCTTCCCATTACTGTTGAAAGCGTGCGGCAAACCCGTTTAGCAGTCTCT
>JBBTCR010000378.1:0-4193 GCA_038043105.1 Bacteroidota bacterium | reverse complement strand
CATCGAGACGTTGTTTCTCGCTCTGATCGGCATTATCATCGGGAGCCTCTTAGGACAGCTCATGAATATCTACTTTGAGACCCATCCCATAACGTTTACGGGGGAGTTTGCGAAGATCTACGAAGACTATGGATTCCTGCCACAGATTGTGTCAGCGAGCAGGATCACCATCGTCCTCACCGTTGCGGGCTTCATGGTGCTCGTTTCGTTTCTGTCGTGCATTTACCCGGCGTACAAAGTTTCAAAGTTAGAACCGTTGAAAGGCATACGGTATACATGATGCTCCTAAGACTGGCTTGGCGGAACATCTGGCGGAATAAACGACGTTCGCTGATCATCATCACGTCAATTGTCGTCGGCGTGGTGGCGATGAGCTTCGTCGAAGGTTTGTCTCGAGGATTCCTCAAGCAAATGTTCGAGAACCAGCTCGGAGCCTACACGTCGCACCTTCAGATCCATCATCGCGGCTTTAATGACAACAAGATCGTACAGAATTTCATTGCCGGGAGCGGGCCGGTGACGACGGCTCTGGAGCAAAACCCCAACGTCCGGTACCTCAGCAAGCGAGTGATAGCGTTTGGCATTCTGAGCAGCGCGTCGAATTCTGCCGGCGTCTCAATCGTCGGTATCAGCCCAACCGATGAGGCCAACATCACGACGATTGATGAATCGGTTCTCGAAGGACGATACCTCAGCGGCCAGAAGCATGAGATCGTCATCAGCAAGAGGCTTGCGGAGACGCTCGGTGCCGGTCTGGGCGACCGCGTCGTGGCGATGGCGTCCACGCTCGATGGCAAGGTCGGATCCGAAGTGTTTCGTATCGTGGGGCTGTACCAATCTGCGAGCTCCGCCTTCGATCGGATGCACATCTATGTTCCTCTTCAGAACGCTCAGGAGATGTTGCGTGTAGGAGAGCGGATCGCCGAAGTGGCCGTTGTTGCTCGGAGCATTGATTCTGTGGGAGCGATCAAAGCGGACCTGATGAAGAGGCTCGATGCATCGTATGAAGTTCTCTCGTATCAGGACCTCTTGCCGTCGCTGCTGATGCAGATGGAGATGGCGGGGCAGTTGATGTGGGTCTTCTATCTTATCATAGGTCTTGCGATGATCTTCGGTATTATCAACACGATGTTGATGTCTGTCTTCGAGCGCATTCACGAGTTTGGGGTTCTGAAGGCGGTCGGGATGAAAAACGGCATTCTCGTTCGGATGATCCTCCTCGAGGCGTTCCTGCTGGGGTCGGTGGGTGCGCTGATCGGGGGTGGCGGAGGAATCTTGATCAACCTCCAGCTTTCTTCTTCGGGAATCAACTTCGCCGCGTTCTCCGAGGGTCTGGCGACGTATGGTGCCGGCGCCGTCATCTATCCAGTGATCAGTTATCCAAGCATCGCGACCGGGATGGCTGTCATTCTCTTGATCTGCATCCTCGCGGCGATGTACCCGGCTTATCGTGCCGTGCGGCTCGAACCGATCAATGCGATTCGATATGTCTAGTCTCATATCCACGGAATGGAAAAGGATGGGCGCGGCAGCGTCGTGTCTCGATTCACGATGGATGATTCAGAATGAAAGGTAGCAGCATGGATATTATCAGGACAGAAAATCTGGAAAAGATCTATCAGGACAATGGCGTGCCGGTTCACGCGCTGCACGCCGTGTCGATGAATGTTCAGAAAGGGGAGTTTACGGTTATCGCGGGCCCGTCCGGTTCCGGGAAAACAACCCTGCTGAATCTGGTTGGAGCGCTCCATGTGCCGACGACCGGCAAAGTCTATTTCGAAGGCGAGGATGTCGGGACGAAATCCAAAAGACAGCTGGCTTCGCTGCGGCTTCATAAGATGGGATTCGTCTTCCAGGCGTACAATCTCATCCCGGTGCTGTCGGCGCTGGAGAACATCGAATTTACCATGATGCTTCTCCAGATCTCAGAGAGAGAGCGAAAGGAACGCGCCTTTGCGTTAATGGAGGAGCTTGGGATCGCCGAGCTCGCAGGCAAGCGGCCGAACAAAATGAGCGGCGGCCAACAGCAGCGAGTTGCGGTCGCCCGGGCGATCGTCACCAACCCATCGCTCGTTCTTGCAGACGAGCCTACGGCAAACCTCGATTCTGCGACCGGTGGCGCGCTTCTCGATTTGATGGAACAGATGAACCGGGAGAAAAACATCACGTTCGTGTTCTCTTCGCATGATCCGCAAGTGATTCAGCGAGGACGGCGGCTGGTGCTGCTGCGAGATGGACGAATTGAACGAGAGAGCCATGCCGGATCGTGACCGACTCGCCCAACGGCGCAACGAGCTGCTAAGGGCAGCCACGACCTCTCGCATCATAAAAAAATGTCTGTGGATCTGCCCCTTCTTATTTCCTTCACCGGTGGTCGCACAGTTCGAATTCAACTTTTCCGGCTACATCGTCGATTTCCCGGCGTATCAGCAAAGCAAGGATCTCGTCGCCCGGTTCTTCGGCGTGGAGCGTGATCAATTCGTCAATGTGACGAGGCTGCGCCTTCGGCCCGCCCTTTCGTTGTGGCGTGATGCTCAGCTTTCCGTCGAGTACGAAATCTCCGCGCTCTATCATTCGACTCCGGTCCTCTTCCAAGTTCAGTCAGAAGAAAATTCCAGACAGATTGCCGACTGGACGTGGAAACCAATCGATGAGAAACGCTTCACGGCACTTCACTACGTAGATCGATTGCATTTCAAGCAGGGGTTTGGATTCGGGGATTTAACAATCGGCCGGCAGCGCATCGCGTGGGGGACGGGTCGGGTCTGGAATCCAACGGATCTCTTCAACCCGATCAATCCCGCCAGTTTCGCCAAGATCGAAAAAGATGGAGTGGACGCCGCCCTGGTGAAATTCCATCTTGGCAGTTTCACAGACCTCTCGCTCGTCGTTAATCCACAACGCGGCTGGAACACGTCGAACGCGGGATTTCGCTTTCGTACGAACGTGAGCGAGTTCGATCTATCGGTCGTTGGGGGCCGGTTCGATAAGCGGGTCATCGTTGGCGGGGACTTTGCCGGCAACCTCTTTGATGCGGGCGTCCGGGGGGAAGGGATTCTCTCCGCCGTGCCGGACAACCTGGATTCCAACTTCGTGAAACTGATTCTCGGCGTCGATTATCAGTTTACCTCAAGACTCTACGGGTTGGTGGAGTACCATTTCAACGGCGAAGGAGCGAAGAATAAGTTCCAGTACGACCTTTTCCGGCTTGCGAGAGGGGAGATTATCAATGTTGGGAGGAACTATCTCACTGCTCAAGCATCCTACCTTGTTCACCCGCTGCTCAACACAACGGTGTCATGGACCAGGAATTTGGATGACCGGAGTCAGTTTGTTGCGCAGGTGGACACCTATTCAGAGGCTGATGAGATCACCCTGACTCTCGGCGGTCAGCTGTTTCTCGGGGACGACTTCACCGAGTATTGGTACTACCCGAACGCTGTTTACATCAAGGCAGATGTGTTTTTCTGACTCGTGCCACTGCCCAAGGAACAAGCTTCGATTGCCAATTCTCATCCTTGCCACCCCGATTGATCTCTGTTAGCATTGACAATGACTGCTTGATACTTTATTTTGCTGCGGCAAGCCATTCCCCGGCGTGGGATTCATATGGCATTATCGAGCGAGGCTCCGAGTCGGCAAAACAACCGGTTCTTTCCCCAATACACATATCTCATGCGCTACATTGACGAATACCGTAACGAGGCAGCCGCGCGATACTACGCGAAACGCATTCGCCAGGCAACGACACGCCCGTGGACGATTATGGAGATCTGCGGTGGCCAGACGCATACGATCGTTAAGTACGGGATCGAGGAATTGCTTCCGCGCGAGATTACGCTGGTTCACGGCCCGGGGTGTCCTGTCTGCGTGACCCCGCTGGAGATTATCGACAAAGCCATCAGCATTGCCTCTCGACCCGAGGTCATCTTCACGTCGTTCGGGGATATGCTTCGTGTCCCCGGCTCCATTACTGATCTCTTGAGCGTCAAGGCTGAGGGTTGGAATGTCCGGATGGTCTATTCACCGCTCGATGCAGTGAAGATCGCCCAGCAGAATCCTGAAAAAAAGGTTGTGTTCTTCGCGGTCGGATTTGAAACGACTGCTCCGGCAAATGCCATGTCACTCTGGCAGGCAAAGAAGCTTGGGCTCAAGAATTTCTCCATTCTGTGTTCTCACGTGCTGGTGCCTCC
>JBBTCR010000377.1:0-1431 GCA_038043105.1 Bacteroidota bacterium | reverse complement strand
AAGAGGCCCCGAATCGCCGAAAAGGTCACTCCAAAGACAACGAGCACGACTCTCCGGGCAGAGCCCTGCGACGGAACAACAGCCATTCAGCAATGGTTTTAAACAGATCACGCGGCTATCCTCACCGGTGGTGGCTGCCCCCTGTGGCACACACGCACCGTTTGCAGCACCTCCCCGCACAAGGGACAACGGTTGCCATCCCAGTCCGGAAACATCCGGCATAGCAACTCCTGCGCATGGGGCAGCTCCGTCAACGGTTCGTATGGCGGCTGCCCCAGTTGGGTACGGGCATCATCAAGTTTGCCCCGGCAGTTGGGGTGAAAAAGACCATAAGCTCGAACCACGTGAGTGCCTTTCTTAGGAACGTGGCTCAGCACACGGCCAATGAATGCATCCGCATCCAGTCGGAAAGTGCCCTGCTCATGGTTCTCGGGATGGGCATAAGCTATCGTTACCCTTTCTCCGTCATAAGCCACTATACGCTTCTCCGAGATCGGACCCCGGCGAATGTAACGGCCTACGTATTTGTACACCCCCTCGGCATGTTCATAGGCCGGTTCGATTTGAGCATGCCATTTTACCCGCCCAAGTTTGTTCAGCAAATTCAAGCACTGTTGCACGCTCATCCCTCCAGGCGCTACCAGCACCTGATCTTTGGGCTTGTCCTTTCCCCGCAGGCTCAACTCTTTAAAACCCTGCCGAAGATAGGCCAGAAACTTGCCCCGAAACTTCGTTGCTAACACTTGAGTAGGGAGCAGAAAATCCCCATCCGCTTCTTTCCAACAGCCGGCCGGATCAAGCCCCCCGGCCGTCACGATAAAATGCAGGTGGCAGTGCTCCTGCATTTCATCGTCCCAGCTTTGAAACACCCCGATCGCTCCCGGCAGCGCCCCCAACCACCGCGGATCTCCCAGCAGCTCCCTCAACGTGTGCCATGCAGCACGGAGCATCAAATCCGTGAACAGCTTCCGATTCCAACGCCAGATGCCATGGAGTTCGTGGCTGATGGTGAATACAATGTGAAAGTATGCGCACGCAAGCGCCTGAAGTTTCCTCCGCTCAAGCCACAGCTCCGTTTCCGTCGCACCACACTGGGGACAACTCCGGTGCTTGCACGAGTTATGGAGCACAATCCTGTAATCTCCATTGGGGCATTCATCAACGTGAAAGCCCTGCTCCGCCGTCCGGCATGTCATAATGTTCCACGCAGCCCAGCGCTCGCGCTCACTCACCCCGTGCTCAGGCCGGTAGGTCTCAAAGTGATCACGAAATATCCTTTGTACTATCCCCGCTTCCATCCCCATCCAATCCAGGCTTCACTTCGGCCTTACATCCCCGCAAGAGCTCCTCCGCCCGAGTTTCACCAAATTCCGCCACCATCTGATCCCATAACTCGGAATTGCGCAGCTCCCTCTGAAAATTCAATGTTAA
>JBBTCR010000376.1:0-3623 GCA_038043105.1 Bacteroidota bacterium | reverse complement strand
TGTTTTCCGGCAACCACCACAACGGTGTTCGCCATCGCGAGAGCAGGGGCGACGATCGAGAGCAAACCAAGGAGCGGTGCTTCATCGGGCGCACGCATACCGATCACTCCAACCGGCTCACGGAGTCCGACGACCAACCTTCTGCCAAGAACCGGCTGAACCGTGCCTCCGAACTTGTCGGCATACGCCGCAAAATCGAAGAGACGACTAATGCTTTGTCGAACTTCGAAGTGCGCTGCGTCCAGAGTGCAACCGGTTTGGGCGGCAATCCCCGCAGCAAAGCGTTCTTGTTCAACGGCAAGATTCTCAGCCCAGAAGTACAGTATCTGAGCGCGCAAATGCGCGGCTGATTCAAACCACGAGGGAAACGCTCCGCGCGCCGCCTCAACCGCATTGCGTACGTCTTTCCGGTTGGCCTCGCCAACAACTGCCAGCAATTTACCGGTGGGTGAAGCTACCGAAAAGCTCCCTGCCTGATCCGGCCTGGCAAGCTTACCACCAATCAGGAAACGGAATGTTCTGTCGATTTGGTTAATTGGTAATTGGTGAGTTGTAAATTGCGCGTTGTTTGCATCCCGCAATTCGGTTTTGCGGGAGTGGTTGGTTAAATGGTGAGTGGATGGTGATGGTGAATGGCTGACGTGATCGGTTTCAACCAGGACATCGTACATTCCTTCGCGCCCCCCTTCACGACCGTAACCGCTTTCCCGGTATCCTCCAAAGCCCGAAGCGGCATCGAAGAGGTTGGTCGAGTTGATCCAGATCGTCCCTGCCTTAACCTTGCGGGCAACATCCATAGCCGTATCGATGTCCTGCGACCAGATCGAAGCTGCCAGGCCATACCGGGTGTTATTGGCTAACTGAACTGCTTCGGCAGGAGTCCGGAAGGTCAGCGTCACCAGGACCGGGCCAAAGATCTCTTCCTGTGCAATGGTGTGCGACGGTTCGACATTGGTAAACAGCGTCGGAGGGAGGAAATACCCACCGTTCGGACAAACGACTTTGTCCGGTTGCCACATGACTGCACCTTCCTTCTTGCCGATTTCCATCATCTCTTGAATCTTCTTGAGTTGCTCGGCGTTAGTGATCGCACCCATGTCCATCGCCTTGTCGAGGGGGTTACCGACCCGCAGCTTGTTCATGCGCCGCTTCAGACGCTTGATGAAATCATCGTGGATTCCTTCCTGAACGAGGAGGCGTGAGCCGGCGCAGCAGACCTGCCCTTCATTGAACCAGATCCCATTGACAACGCCCTCGATTGCCGAATCCAGATCGGCATTCTCAAAAACAATGAACGGCGATTTGCCTCCCAGTTCCATGGTCAGATGTTTGCGCGACCCGGCCGTTCCTTTCCTGATAATGCGACCGACTTCTGTTGAACCCGTGAATGTGACTTTCCAGGGAATCGGATGTTCGTATAACATCGTCCCGGTTTTGGAGTCGCCCGTAATGATGTTGACCACACCCGGCGGCAGCTTTGCTTCATTCATCATGATGTCGGCGAGCATAAGAGCGGTCAACGGTGTGGATTTCGACGGCTTGAGAACCACTGTATTCCCAGCGGCAATCGCCGGAGCAATTTTCCACGCCAGCATGAGGAAGGGGAAATTCCAGGGGATGATCTGTGCGATCACTCCGCCGGGACGATATCCCGAAAACTCACGTTCCATTGTTTGGGCCCAGCCGGCGTGATAGTAAAAGTGCCTGATCACCACGGGAACGTCGATGTCCCTGGTTTCGCGGATCGGTTTGCCGTTATCGAGTGATTCAAGAACGGCGAAGACACGCGCATGTTTTGCGACCGCCCGCGCAATGGCATAGAGGTAGCGAGCTCTTTGATGACCGCTCAGAGCGCTCCACTTCGGAAATGCCTCTTTCGCCGCCTCGATCGCGGCATCAAGATCTTCTTTGGTGCCCAGGGCTATCTCCGCCAGCACCTCATCGCTCTTCGCCGGATTGATGGTCTTGAAGTACCCGCCGTTCTTGGGTGGTTGCCAGTCACCGTTGATGTAGTGGCAGAATTTTGAGCCGTGGGCTTTGAGCCATTCTCGCGTCCTGGCCTCCGATTCCGGCGCCGGTCCGTAATCCAATGTCTCTATAAGCGAAGCTAGTTTGTCTTTATTCATGGTGTTCTCTCACGTTAAGCTGCTTGAGGCGATGCTGAGCCGCAAATTCGAAATCCGAAGCACCAAATACGAGACAAACCCGAAGCACGAAATCCGAAATGCAGAACAAGTGTTGATGTTTCGCATTCAGTTCATTCGTATTTGTTTAGAGTTTCGATATTCGTCCGCATGCCCTTCAGGAACAATCGTTGCGGGCAGGGATTTAGGATTTTACTGTCGTCTTCGTGGTTTTCTTTTTCTACGCCATTGGATGGTACTGCGCGTTCGAGTATCGACCGAACGCGAGATGCCGGAGCTGGCGCTCAATATCGTTCAGCAAGCCGCTTGCCCCGATCCGGAAAAGACGCGGTTTCGTCCATTCCGGCCCCAATTCTTCCAGCATCAATGTCAACCACAGCATCGAATCTTTCGCTGTGCGGATACCTCCGGCTGGTTTGAACCCGACTCGCTGTTCGTTGAGTACTCCCAGATCCAGGAACCTCCGTATCTGACGGACCATGACCAAACCGCTCGGGAGTGTTGCGTTGGTGGGCTCGAAACCGGTCGAAGTCTTGATGATATCCGATCCTGCCATGATCGCCACCGCTGACGCCGCGGCGATATTGTTTAAGGTCTCCAAATTTCCGACGCCAAGAATGGTCTTAAGCTTGGCTCTCGTTCCGCACACTTGCCGGTAGGCAACGATTTCGTCGTAAAGGGCTTTCCATTTTCCGGTGAGCACTTTCTCGCGGCTGATGACGACATCAATTTCTGACGCACCTGCTTTGATGGCCAGATGAATCTCCTTGAGTTTCACCTCCGTGAACGTCTGGCCGGCCGGAAAGCCGGTCGCCACTGATGCCACCGGAATGCGGCCGCTGACATAATGAACAGCCGCCTTCACCTGGGCTGGATACACGCAAACAGCAGCTGCCGTAATCGGAGCTGATCCGATCCCCAGTACATGAATGATCTCTTGTTCCAGTGGAGCGAGTGCCTTGGCGCAAAGGCGTTGCACTCTGCCGGGAGTATCATCCCCCGCAAGCGTGGTCAGATCGATGCACCGGATGGCGGTCAGATATGCTGCGACCTGCGCCTCGACTTTGAATGTGCGGCGGGTTCCAAGCTCTGCTGCTCTCGCCTCGACGGCGCTGCGGTTAACCCGTATGGACTGGACGAGTCCGATATCGAACGGAATCGGAGAATTCGTCGGCGAGCCGTTCCCGGTTGTTGGCTTCAACGCGGATCCTGAACGTGTCAGCAATGAAGCACCCCGTGCTCGCTCGGTTGCTGCCGTCGAACTATAAGATGTGCGATTTTTCTTCATAGAGCCACTCATTTTGGCGATCTTCATCAGACACGAAGTACTTGTGGACTTTTCAAGTGTAGCCGTCTGCCCGATCGTCCACTTTCGTCGTTCCGAAATAAGCATGGACGCTCATTACTGTTTGAATAACTATGTTACTCAAGTTGACCGCCTTGTTAGAAAGGGCTGAAGCCCTTGAGGTTTTTTATTGG
>JBBTCR010000375.1:0-9057 GCA_038043105.1 Bacteroidota bacterium | reverse complement strand
GAAGTCTTGCTCACCGCGGGTTTTCACACTGCATAGCACCCATTAAGAAATCCGCCCATCAAAAATGGACTCTTAAGGGAAGCTCATCGACCCCTCCAACTCAATAGATTCGTATTGCCTTCGCGGTCTAACTTTCGTATCTTTTAATTCGATTGAAATCATTCAAATCGCCAACAGAAGAAGTCTTTTCTAGCACCCTTTCCCGTATTGAACCCTATTGGCGAGGGAGAATGAGCGGGGAGGGGGACAATTAGGTCAACAGAAGAGCCGAGAAAAAGTGTTGATCAAATTGTTGACTAAAGTGTCAACAATTGCGTCCGATGGGGTCAACACCGATTTCAAAATCTTCGAAATCAGTTCAAATTCGCTGCGCCTGTAGCTTCCAAAACGGCCCACGATCCGCCACAGGCGGAAAGTGGCTGCCGTTTTGAGAATCCCGCTAAGCGAAGCGAAAGCGGGATCTGCAAGGACGCTTCATCAACAGCCGTGTTTTCTGCGCCTGTAGCTCAGATGGATAGAGCGACAGCCTCCGGAGCTGTAGGCCGGGCGTTCGAGTCGCCCCAGGCGCACTCAACAAGCACGTTCCTCTGAACACCATAACAAGGATCCTCGATGCTCAAACCAAAGAAAAAGATCACGAAGAGAGAAATCAAGGAAGACAAGCTCGTTACCACGTACTTCGAAGCTTCCACATGGTACCAAAACAACAAAAGACTCGTCAACGGCATCATCACCGGGGCGATCGTCGTGGCCATCGCTGCCTTCGCCTATGCAAACAACGTCAGCTCCAATAACCAGAAAGCGACCACGGAGCTCGGCAAAATCCTCCCCTCCTACGACCAAGGCAAATACGACGTCGCGGTCAACGGCAATCTGCAGGAAAACATCCGGGGGTTTCAGGCTATCGTGGATGACTACGGAAGCACCAAAACCGGTGAGCTGGCGCGGTTCTACCTTGCGAACGCGTACTATGCGCAGCGCGACTACGATAAGGCATTGCAAAACTATCTCGACGTGAGCTTTGGCGATGAGCTCATCACGACCTCTGCGCTGGCCGGCGCTGGAGCTTGTTACGAAGCAAAGGAGGACTACGAGAAAGCTGCGACGTACTTTGAAAAAGCCGCAATGAAGTACGGGAAATCGGTGAACGCGGCTGAAAACCTATTCCACGCCGCGCAGAACTATGCGGCAGCAGGCAACAAGGAAAAGGCGGTTGATCTCTACAAGAAGGTGAAGAAGGAGTTCCCGACCTCGTCGTACGCGCGAGAAATTGATCGCTGGATCGCTCAGGCGACATCTTAAGCATCGCGGATTTCTGAGGCTCGACGAGGATCGTCGGGTTTCATAAATGTAAACTGTGTCAATGGGACAAACGAGGAATGCCTTCATTGGCATTTTTTGTTTTTGACAATCGGAGTGAATCGCTGTCAAAGCTCAAGTTTTCCTACCACGCGAACCTTGCCAATCGCTGCCAGAGATTCTGCAACTTTTCTCGCAAATTCTCGAAATACTATTGGTGGTATGCTCGAGATAACACTGGATTTGACCAGGATTTAGCCTCGCTGGCTCCATGTCGCGCTTGAAAAAAACCATATTCGTCCTTGCCGCGTTCGTCATCCTGATGGTTGCCTATGTCGTTGATGTGATCCGCACGGCGGCGGGGCAGGAATTCGGCGGCGTGATGTACCTTCGAGAAGGAGCTATCCTCGCTGCGTTCGTGTTCCTCTTCCTTCTCATCCACGCAGCGAGAACCGCGAAAGCCCTCGCTGTTCCTAAGAGCATCGGCAGATTGCTCGCCTATTCGTTTGCCGTTCTTGCTGTGCTGACCCTCATCACGTTCATCGGCAAATCGAGCGTCGATGGCGAGGACTTGGCTCAGGATTCTCGCGGTGCGATGGAGATCCTCCTGTCTTACGTGGTTGCCGTCTTGTTGGGTTTGTTCTCGCTTTCGACGATTCTTACCATCCGGGAGCTCGTCCTGTACAAGCGCAAGAAGGGGACGAAGCGGAACTTCATAGCGTACATTGTTCTGTTGTTGGCGGCGAACGCGGCCGCGATGACGCTGGTCGCGGGCGAGGGGCGAATCCTGGTGACGATTCTGTTCTCGCTGGCTGTGATCCTGGCGGTGGTGAACTCGTTCAAGCAAAACTGGGTTGTGTACCTTTCGAGAAGGGAAAAACTCTACTCCATTGCATATAGCGCCTTGTTGTTTCTCACGTTCCTCACCATCAACGTCCTGATCAATCAGTCTGTGGTTGAGCAAGCGTTAGTGAATTTCCATCGTCCGCTCCAGAGTTTCATTCACCTCAATGCCATCTTCGGAGTAATCTATTTTGGGATGGCGTTCGTGAGCGCATTGTTCCATCTGCCGACGGCGGAGGTGTACGAGCGCAAGCAGTCCGAACTCAGGTCGCTGCACAATTTGAGCAGGCTTGTCACTCAGGTTTTTGATTTCGCAGACCTTGTCAACACCGTGACGAGCATGACGCTGGAGGTTGTGGGCGCCAAGAGCGCATGGCTGGAGCTCATCAAGGGCCGGAAAGAGGATGGCGAGGTGCTGGTCGAGGTGGTCTCTCTCAAGAATATCTCTCTGCAGCAGATCGAAGCGATTACCGTCGATAGCGATCATTCATTGCGAAGACTGGTCATGGATGCGAAGCGTGCGCTCTCCATCGAGGATGTGTCGAGCGACCGGCGGACGAAGCATATCAAGAAGCTTGGCGTCCACGTTGGCTCGCTGCTCAGCGTTCCCTTGATCTCGCACGGCGAGCTGATCGGCTTCTTGCACGCGACGAAGGATTTCGAGTACGGCTTCGATCAGGATGACATCGACGTGTTGACGACGTTCGCCGATCACGTGACGATTGCCATTGAGAACTCGAAGCTCATCTCCGAATCCTTGCAGCGGGAACGGTTCCAGCAGGAGATCATGGTGGCGCAGCAAATGCAGAAACGGCTGCTGCCGCAGCGCATCCCACAGTATTCAGCGCTGGATGTTGCGGCGGTCTCCGAGCCGTCACTCGAAGTAGGTGGTGACTACTACGATTTCGTAGCGCTCGATCCGAACCGCCTCGGCGTCGTCATCGGTGATGTCTCCGGCAAAGGAGTCTCAGCTGCTTTTTACATGGCGGAAGTCAAAGGGATCTTTCAGTCGCTGAGCAAGCTTTGTGCCTCTCCTCGAGAGTTGCTGCTGCGAGCGAACCAAGCCTTGATGGACAGTCTCGAAAGGAAGGCGTTCATCAGTCTTCTGTACGCGATCTTTGATGTTCCACAATCGAAGCTGACGTTGGCTCGGGCGGGGCACTGTCCGATGATCTATATCTCGGGCAACAAGTCGGACCTCATTCGTCCGACGGGCCTTGGCCTCGGCTTGACTTACGACGCGCTCTTTGAAGACACGATTCAGGAGACAACGATCTCGTTGAAGAAGGGAGACGTCTGCGTTTTCTACACTGACGGGCTCAACGAGTCGCGCAACGCAGATGGGGAAGAGTTTGGTTTCGATCGTCTACTCCAGACGGCTGTGAACAGCCGCATTGACTCAGCAGAAGTGATCAAGAACACGATCCTCCAAGAAATTAGAAACTACACGGGCGATTCTTCGTATGGAGATGATATGACGCTCGTGGTAGTGAAAGTCCGGTGAGGAGGGGGCTCTCCAACGTGAACATGCGACAATGGGATGAACCAAGACGGGACATTATGGGAATGAACGACGATCAGAGTGATTCTTTCTCGAATCAAGAAGGAGTATACCACCATGGCTGATTTCAAGGTCCACCAACGAGACGGAGAGGGTGTGAGCGTCATCGATCTGAAAGGATATCTCGATGCTCATACGGCGCCCGATCTTGAGAACGCCTTCCAGCGGCTGCTGAATGACAGAAAGTACAACATTGTCGTGAACTGCAAGGATCTGTCGTACATCAGCAGCGCAGGGCTAGGTGTTTTCATGGCGTTCGTTGAGGACGTCCGGAAAAACAAGGGTGATATCAAGCTGACAAATATGTCAGCGAAGGTGTACAATGTGTTCGATCTCCTTGGGTTTCCGATTCTTTACGAGATCTACAAAGATGAACAGGAAGCGATCAGTCGCTTCAGAGAGCAGAAGAAACCGTAAGCGCCCCTCGATGAACGTACCATCGCGTTGACAATCAATTGACGATGAGCCGAGTTCAGAAAAGACTGACGAAGACGATCGAGAGCCGGACGAACAACCTGCTGAAGGTGCGGGAGTTTGTCCTGGAAGCGGCGCGGGCGTTTGGCTTCTCCGAAGAGGAAGCCTCGAAGATCGTCCTGGCAGTGGACGAGGCCTGTACCAATGTCATCAAACATGCTTATCATTACGCTCCCGACAAGACCATTCAGATCGTCATCGAACCCAACAAGGACCGCTTCCAGGTCACTGTCATCGACGATGGGAAAGCCTTCAATCCTTCAGCCGTGAAGCTCCCCGATCTCAGACAGCATTTGACCCACTATCGCCGTGGTGGGCTGGGTATCTATCTCATGAAAAGCTTGGTGGACAAGGTGGAATACAAGTACTCCCCGGGAAAGAAAAACGAAGTTCGTCTCATAAAATATTTATCTCCGACCACTTCAAACGCACGCGGTTAGACTCTCGCGCCGAGCACCGGCGCAGCTTTCATGCCTCTAAAGCACACACCGAAACCAAGCTCCTCAACCGCCGACATCCTACCGCTGTTCGAGTTCAGCAACGTCGTGAACTCTTCGTCCGATTTGAAGTTCATCCTCGGCACAGTATTGTTGACTCTGATGGGGAAGATGTTAGTCTCGCGCGGGATGGTATTGCTGAAACGCGACTCGGGTCTCTTCGAGGTCGTCAATGCCAAGGGGGTGGACGCCCAGACGGTCGGTCAAACGCTTCGCATCGAGAGATCACTCCGCAGCATTACGTACTCGGATCGTCTGCGAAGCTCTGAAACGTGGGCGAGTTTCTTCAAGACACGACAACAGAGGCTTCTCATCCCGATCAAGGCCCAGCGGCGCCTCGTCGGGCTCTTGACATTGGGCGAGCGATTGGGAGGGAAGAAGTACTCGAAGACCGATCAACAGCTCATCAATTCGCTCGTCAATCTTTCAGCCGCCGCGATTGAAAAAGCGGTGATGATCGAACAGCTGCGGGAGGTCAATCGAGATCTCGACCGCAAGTATCAAGAGCTCAATACGCTGTTTGATTTGGGCAAAGAGTTCAATGTCGCCCTCGATTCCGACAAGGTTATCCGGCTGCTGACGTTCTCGCTCATGGGCCAGATCGGGGTAAGCCGCTATGCCTTCTGTCTCGATGATAACGGGAAGCTGAAGCTCGTCGCTTCCAAGCTTGACCGTGAGTTGGGATCAGAGGAGGTGTTGAGGCAGTTGTTCGGCTTGAGAAATGCGGATCTCGTTGAGAACCTGGCTCGCTTGAAGCGGTTTAAGCTCGTGGCATCCGAGCTCCAACGGGTCGGCATCGCCGCCGTGGTGCCCATGCAGCTCCAGAATCAGGTGAAGGGGGCTGTTCTGCTGGGAGAGAAGCTGAGAGGGGGATCGTACAGCAAGGCAGATCTCGAGTTCCTCTACTCTCTCGCGAACCTGGCGATCATCTCTATTGAGAATGCCCGTTTGTTCCGAGAGGCTCTCGAAAAGCAAAAGATGGAGGATGAGCTGGCCATTGCCCGGGAAATCCAGCAAGGCCTTCTGCCGCGTTCAATCCCGAAAATACCCGGTTTCGAAGTCAGCGCCGTCAACATTCCGTCGAAGCAGGTGGGCGGTGATTACTACGATGTCATTCCGATCTCGCACGGCGAGCATATCTTTGCTATCGGCGATGTTTCCGGGAAAGGAACCCCCGCTGCCCTCCTGATGGCAAGCGTTCAGGCTTCCCTGCGTGCCTTCGCGCCGATGGGTCTCAGTCTGTCTGAGGCGACTGGGCGAATCAACGATTTGACATGCTTGAGCACCGGGCACGACAAGTTCATCACCTTCTTCTGGGGTTGCCTGAATCAGGAAACGCGGGAGTTCCGGTACGTCAATGCCGGACATAACCCGCCTTTCCTATTGAGAGCGACGGGAGAGATCGAACGGCTGGATGTTGGCGGCATTATTCTCGGATTGATGAAGACCGTCACGCCGTATCCCGAGGGAGTCGTAACGCTCAAGAGCGGCGATGTGATCGTGATGTTCACTGATGGCGTGAGCGAAGCGATGAACGCGAACGAAGAGGACTTTACCGAGCCGCGCCTGGAGGAAGTCCTGAAATCATGTCGATCTCTCTCTGCACAGCAGATCATTTTCGATGTTCAGCGCGCTCTCGAGGCCTACACTCGCGGCACTCCTCAATCGGACGACATCACGATGCTCGTCCTCAAAGCGCTGTAAGTTGCACCCTCTCTCATTCCTGACACAGGATTGCGTGTATTTTCCCCACGTTGTCGTTGATATTGGAACACAGATTTGCTAGATTGGCTTATTAACTGATCTTACGCAGGGACTGATTTTCAGCCACAAAGTCACAAAGACACCAAGGGTAAATTAGGTTTTTTCGCCTACTTTCCTTGTTTTTCTTTGTGCCTTTGAGCCTTTGTGGCAAAATTTCTAATGGGATGCGTAACATCAGTTATTAATAGGACTTAGCAAGGTGTCCGCCGGAACGCCGTTGTCTCAGGGCACCTGGCCATCGATCTCTCCTCATGACGCAAGACCAAAGGATTTCGCAGCGGATGAAGTATCAGTTCCTCGATATTGAAAAGAAATGGCAGGAGTACTGGGATAGACATCAGACGTTCAGGGTGGAAGAAACGTCGGGCAAACCTAAAATCTATGTCCTCGATATGTTTCCGTATCCTTCGGGCGCGGGTTTGCATGTCGGACATCCAGAAGGATACACAGCAACGGACATCCTGTGCCGCTACAAGAGGATGACCGGCTACAATGTTCTGCATCCAATGGGATGGGACGCATTCGGTTTGCCCGCTGAGCGGTACGCCATGCAAACGAACATCCATCCGCGCGAAACGACGGAAGAGAACATCTCAACCTTTCGGCGTCAGATCAAGATGCTCGGACTGAGCTACGACTGGGGCCGCGAAATTAACACAACCGATCCGAACTACTACAAATGGACGCAGTGGATCTTTCTGAAGATCTACAATTCCTGGTTCGACCCGAGAGAAAAAAAGGCTCGTCCGATTGAGACTCTAGAACGCGAACTGACAGAGAAGGGCACCGCCCACCTGCCCAACGACCGGCGGATAACTGCTGACGAGTGGAAGAACATGAGCCGGAAAGACAGGCATGATTTCCTGTCTGAACTTCGCCTGGCGTACGTTGCAGAGATCCCCGTGAACTGGTGTGAAGGTCTGGGGACGGTCCTGGCCAATGAAGAAGTTCCCGAATGGACCGAAAAGGGATACACCGTCGAACGGCGGCCTATGCGCCAGTGGATGATGCGGATTACAGCCTACGCCGAGCGGCTGCTCGAAGACGCGAAGGATCTCGACTGGCCAACTTCGACGCTCGAGCAGCAGCGGAACTGGATCGGTCGCTCCGAAGGAGCAGAGATCGATTTCCCGGTCAAGGGGATGCGTGAGACCATTCGTGTCTTTACGACGAGAGCAGACACTGTGTTTGGCGCCACGTATATGGTGCTCTCGCCGGAACACCCTTTGGTTGAACGCATTACTGCTGATGACAAACGCACCATCGTTGACGAGTACCTTAACGAGGCCGCCAAGAAGTCTGAGCTGGAACGCGGTATCGAAAAGGACAAAGCCGGCGTGTTTCTCGGCGCCTACGCGATCAATCCTGCCACGCGAAAAGAGATTCCGATTTGGATAGCTGATTATGTGCTGATGGCCTACGGGACAGGCGCCATCATGGCTGTGCCGGGGCACGATGAACGCGACATGGAGTTTTCCAAAAAGTTCGGGTTGCCGATCGTCAAGGTGGTGGACGGTGGACCGAACGCTCCCGAAATCTTCGTCGATGACGGTATAGGCGTGAATTCGTCAAACGATGAAGTATCACTGAATGGTCTGCGGACGCCCGAAGCGAAACGCGTCATCGTCGTGTGGCTGGAAGCGAAGAAGCTTGGCCGTGCGGCTGTTCAATACAAACTGCGTGACTGGCTATTCTCGCGACAGCGCTATTGGGGTGAGCCGGTCCCCATCATCCATCTCCAAGATGGGACAATGAAAGCTCTCGACGAACGGGAGTTGCCGCTGCTGCTGCCCGATCTGAAGAAGTTCCAACCCAGTGGGACGACGGAATCACCCTTGGCACTTGCCACCGATTGGGTCAACGTAGTGGAGAAAGAGACTGGATTGAAGGGAAGGAGAGAGACGAATACCATGCCCCAGTGGGCCGGATCGTGCTGGTACTATCTGAGGTTTATCGATCCGGAAAATGACTCGCTGTTTTGCTCTCCCGCAAAAGAACGGTACTGGATGCCGATCGATCTGTATGTCGGCGGCTCGGAGCATGCTGTGCTGCACCTGATGTACGCGCGATTCTGGCACAAAGTTCTCTACGATCTTGGCCACGTGAGCACCAAAGAGCCGTTTATGAAGCTCCGGCATCAGGGGATTATCCTCGGCGAGGATTCGCGTAAGATGTCGAAATCCCGCGGAAATGTGGTGAACCCGGACGATGTGGTGTCTCAATATGGCGCCGACTCCATGAGACTCTTTGAGATGTTCATGGGTCCGTTGGAGGAGATGAAGCCGTGGAGCACGAGGGGAGTGGAGGGGGTGTTCCGCTTTTTGAACAGGGTGTGGCGCGTCTTCATCAACGAGAACGGGGTGCTCAATCCGTCGATGAAGGATACCCCGTGTCCTCCGGACTTCGAGCGTCTGTTCCACCAGACGGTGAAGAAGGTTGGCGAGGACATCGAGGCGCTCCGCTTCAATACGGCCATTTCCCAGATGATGATCTTCGTGAACGAAGCGATGAAGCTGGAGCAGCTCCCTCGGAAAGAGATGGAGCAGTTTATTCTGCTGCTTGCACCTTTTGCTCCTCATCTGGCAGAAGAGTTGTGGGAGCGGATCGGACACACGAAGT
>JBBTCR010000374.1:0-1981 GCA_038043105.1 Bacteroidota bacterium | reverse complement strand
AGGGGGTGGTGAATGTGTTCGATCCCTGGGCGAGGGATCGTGGGGAATATTACGATTTGGAGTGGAGGCCTCGGGCTGGGGCAGAAAAAGATGAGGCGTTTAAATGAGTGTGAGGGGAAGGGAGCAGCCGGACCATCCTTCTTGCTCGCGGAACGCGCACGATAAGAATGTGCTCGTTCGACGCGCGCAGTGAAGGACAGTCAGTCTGCTCCTTTCCGCTTAGAGAAAGTGGGGGAGGTTTAGAGTTATGAGTGCGGTACTCCCAAGCGTGCGAATAGAGCAGACCATTCTTTTGATTCGTGGTCATCGCGTCATGCTGGATACAGATCTGGCGAAGCTGTATGGCGTGACGACGTTCAATCTGAATAAGGCCGTTAAGAGGAATGGCGATCGGTTTCCCGAAGACTTTATGTTTCGATTGTCTGCACAGGAAACGGCGGCTTTGACATTCCAATCTGGAATATCAAAGCCCAGGGGAAGGGGTGGCCGTCGAAGCGCGCCTTATGCCTTCACCGAGCAGGGCGTGGCTATGCTCTCCAGTGTGTTGCGCAGCAAGCGGGCTATTCAGGTGAATATCGCGATTATGAGAGCCTTCGTCACGCTGCGGGAGTTTGCCGTTGGCCATAAGGCATTGGCGACGAAGTTGGCGCAATTGGAGCGGAAAGTGGGAGGGCATGACGGTCAGATTCGCTCGCTCTTCGATGCCATCCGTCAGCTCATGGAGCCGCCGACTTCGAAATCCCGCCGCATCGGATTCAAGGCCTGAGTGCCAAGAAAAGACTCCCGCCCATTTTGTTCTGCTTAGCCCGACTTCGCCACCGTTGAGGCAGGCAACGAAAGGGCTGGCCCTGAGCGAGGCGTCGGGCCATCAGGACAGGCCTACCAGCCGTGTAAGCCTGCCCGATGCCGCTGGAGCAAAGGTCGTGAAACGTAGTGGGCGGGGTGGTGCTTGAACTTTCGTCGAGAGGCGACTATTCTGTGATGTATGATTTCTGGAATCTTCGCAGCGGTGTTTGCATCAAACCAACAGATTGGTGGCTTTGGTGTTGCCGTTTTCTCAGACAACGCGGTCCACGGCGGGGACGCGTCACATTATTACAGAGGAAAATACAAGTTCGATGAGAATAATCAGATTTTAGGAACGATAGAGGTTTTCAATTACTCAAACCTTCAGGATTCAATCTTTGGCCCACTGAAATCATTTCGACTGAAACTCAACGGTCACGTAATCGAAAACGATAAAGCATTTGAACTTTCAGGTCAGGTCGAAGGCCAGCCTGGTTTAACCATCAAGATTTCCTTGAAGAAACTGGATGAATTGGTTGAGGCTTAGCCGCACCACCTAGCTAGTTTCTCTCGCCTACAATCCGCGCCTGCCGTCGATCAGCGCAGCACATAAGGGGAGCAGACCACATGACGGAAGAAGTTCAAAAGAAAGAACCTCTCTTTGGCGTAATCGCTGAGGTAGAGGGGCGGAACAAGCAGCTTGTCCTTTTGAACCTTACGTTTGGTCGGCTGATCGATGAGATCGTGGTGCCCTACGATACCGATGAATCATTCTTTCTCGATGGCGTGCCCGTTACGCGAAACAAGATTACACGCATCAAAATCATTTCACTTACCGAGAAGTTCGAGTATGGAATCCGTGAACTCGAACGCGGTCTCACGCGAGGGGAACATCAGAATCAGAAAATATACGGGGATCAATACGAAACGCGGTTCGAGCACGTCCTTAGAACTGACGCAGAAGACGTGACGTCGCAGATCATTAAAGCCTATAACCAGGCTGTGAAGCCGAGACTAAAGGATTACATCCCGAAGCGCGAAGAGCTGATTTCCGCTGCGACCACGCTATTCGTAGAGGCAATGAAGGCTCTTGCTCGCTAACCAAACTGTCGCCAAGGCAAGGGCCAACTCGAATGAACGTGCCGAAGAAAAGCCTCCTGCTTCTTTTAGGCATTCCCGCCGCTGGAAAGAACAG
>JBBTCR010000373.1:0-1222 GCA_038043105.1 Bacteroidota bacterium | reverse complement strand
ATACGACACGGAAAGAGCGGGAGATTTCAAACCGCTCCGGTTTGTCAAGGACAAGGGAGTGGTGTTGGGTCTTGTCAGCAGCAAGACCCCTGTTCTGGAGGATATCGAGGCCCTCAAGAGACGCGTTGGCGAGGCAACACAATATATCGATCTCGACCGACTGGCGATCAGCCCGCAATGCGGCTTTGCCTCGACCGTTGCGGGCAATCCCGTCACAGAGGCGGATGAGCGGGCTAAATTGAAGCTGGTGGTCGATGCCGCAAAGGCCATCTGGCGCTGACATCGAGATATTGCCGATTGTTGAGTCAGCTTGAGGGTCAAAAGCGGTCATGCCGCTCTCGATTTGCGACGTCCCTAAACGGACTGCGTGGTGGCGGACGCAGTCTATGTCGAACCTGTCGCCGGTTCCAAATTCCCTGCTAACAGGGAAAAGAACAGGGAATTTTTCAAAATTGGGGTTGCTTCTCAGATCAGAGGGCTTGATAGACCAGTGAATTCGGGGGGTTGGCTCGAAATTCCCTACTCACTGGAACAGGGAATTTCTGAGCAACAACAGGGAAACTTGGAAAGAGATCAGGGAATTTCAGCCACCAAATTCAAAATCATAACCGGAAGAGGTTTTCGGTACACACTAGCGGCGTTTCCGTTCCAAATTCAATCCGCCAAAGCCAGCCGCTCCAATCATCAATTGAACCAATCAGCTTTTGCTCGACCCGAGATGAGCCGTGATGTAGGCGATCGCGCCCTTGAGTGTGATCAGCTTCGGATAATCGATCTCGGGTATATCGAGCCCGAGCCGATGATGAATGGCGGTAATGAAGGTCAGGAAGTCCATCGAGTCGATGTCGATAGCCTCACGCAGATCCGCCGCCGGATCGAGGCTCGCCAGATCGGCTTCCGGCGCGATGTTATTGAGTTCTTCCTGCACTACTTTGCGAATATCGCTTTCGGTCATAGCTTGTCCGGCTCCTGCAACAGTTTGCCGATCTCGGCCAGAAACAACGCGCCGGCGTGCCCATCGGTGGCGCGATGATCGCCCGAGAGCGTGATGGTGATCACCGTGCGCGGCCCGATGGCACCGTCGATGACCCACGGCCGCACCACCGCCTTGCCGAAACCGACGATCGCCACCTGCGGCGGGTAGATGATTCCGTACAGCGCTTCGACGCCGCGTTCGCCCAGACTCGATACCGTGATGGTCGGATCGGACATCTCCGAGCCG
>JBBTCR010000372.1:0-1640 GCA_038043105.1 Bacteroidota bacterium | reverse complement strand
AGCTGACAGGTCGCCTGCGCCGAGCGAACGACAATATCGTACATCAGCTCGACGCACAGCACCACGCCACAGAGATCCGGCTGGGCAAGCTTCATAAGCTGATCGAGGCGAGTAAGATTGTCAATTCGACACTGGATCTCGAGAAGCTGCTCGGTTTGATTCTCGATTCTGCAGTGAAGAGCACAGATGCAGACCGGGGAACCGTATATGTGGTGGACAGCATCAAGCAAGAGTTGTGGTCGAGGGTTCTACAGGGGGACAATATGGTGGAAATCCGTCTCCCCATCGGGAAAGGGATTGCCGGCTATGTCGCTCAGACGGGGGAAACCATCAACATCCCCGACGCGTACAACGATCCGCGCTTCAATCCCGAGGTCGATAAACGGAGCGGCTATCGGACGCGGAATATGTTGTGTATGCCGATGCGGAACAAGGATGGAACGATCATCGGCGTTTTCCAGCTGCTCAATAAGAAAGAGGGCGCGTTCACCGCTGACGATGAGCAATTCATCGATGCATTTTCCACCCACGCCTCCATTGCTGTAGAGAATGCACGTATGGCCCAGGAGATGGTGGCCAACGAACGCTTGTCTGCAGTCGGACGGATGGCGAGCACCATTATCCACGACATCAAGAATCCTATGGGCACATTGCGTGTCTATGCGCAAGTGATGAAGAAAAAATCTGGGAACGAAGAGTCGGCAAAGCTCGCCGACGAGATGATCCGCCAGGTGGATCGGTTCGTGAACATGACACAGGAGATCTTGGACTTTACGCGAGGCGTTAGCTCGATCAATATTCAGGAGCTTGACTTCGTCGAGGTGATGGGTAGTGTACTGGACTTCATCGAGAAAGATCTAACCAAGAACAACGTGCAGCTGGTCCGCAATGCGCAGTTCAAGGGCAACGTGAAAATGGATCAGGACAAGATCGTGCGGGTGTTCTACAACATCGCCAGCAATGCGCGCGACGCCATGCCAGAGGGTGGATCGCTCACCGTGTCTACCGCGTCCAGCAATGGGTACGTCAAGATCGAGTTCACCGACACGGGAACGGGTATGCCGGAAGAAGTGAAACGAAAGATCTTCGAACCGTTCATGTCGTACGGGAAGAAGCATGGCACGGGCCTCGGCATGGCTATCGTCAAGAAAGTCATTGATGACCACAAGGGTAAGATCGAGATCGATAGTGAGTTAGGGAAAGGCACGACGATTCGCATCTTCCTTCCTGTTGCGTAACACAATCCTGGCACCAGAGCGTGCCACTCCTCCACACGGCATTGCCTCTCTCTCCTCTATGAAAATCCACGCCGGAAATGGTGAAATCGCCGTTGTGCAAGGGGACATCACCGCACAAGAAACCGACGCCATTGTGAATGCAGCAAACAATCACCTCTGGATGGGTGCCGGTGTCGCGGGTGCCATCAAGCGGAAGGGTGGGGTTCAAATCGAGCAGGAGGCTGTGGAGCAGGGACCCATTGAGGTGGGGCGGGCAGTCCTAACCTCTGCCGGAACGCTGAAGGCCAAGCACGTCATCCACGCGGCTGTGATGGGTCAGGACCTTCACACCGATGCTGATTTCATCAAGAAAGCAACGCAAAGTAGCCTCGTGCTCGCCGAACAACGAGGTCTTTCCTCAAT
>JBBTCR010000371.1:0-3729 GCA_038043105.1 Bacteroidota bacterium | reverse complement strand
CGTTTTCTTTTGTGATGTGCGCCTTGAGGTCGCTGACCGAGATTCCCGAGAGGATACCCTGCGCAATCTTGGGGCCAATGCCGTTTACCGAAATGAGAAGCTTGAACAAGAACCGTTCCTCTTCGGTTGCAAACCCGAACAGCTGGAGAGCATCTTCCCGGACGTGAAGGTGCGTGAGAAGAGTCGCTGGCGAGTTTACTTCCCCCAATTTCTCATACGTTGAAAATGGAATGATGACTGCATAGCCGATGCCGTTGACGTCGATCAAAACTTCTGTGGGTGATTTGATTTTGAGAATGCCGCTCAGTGAGGCGATCATGGATGCTTGACGATTCGTTCTGGGTGCGCTTCGATGAAGGACTTCCAGTTGCCGGAGGTCTTTTTGGAGGAAGAAGGTTTCTTTCCGGATCGGCCATTTCCTGCCGTCCGGTTGTAGTGACAGATGGCCACAGCCAACGCGTCGGTAGCATCATAGAATCTCGGTGCGGCCCTGAGTTTAAGGATCGATTGCACCATGTAACTCACTTGATCTTTCGATGCGGCTCCATTGCCAACGACAGCGCGTTTGACTTCGCGGGGTGAGTATTCCGTTGTCGGAATCTCGTGGTTCACAGCTGCAAGGATGGAGACTCCGCGCGCATGGCCAAGCTTCATGGCAGATTGTGCGTTCTTGCCATAGAAAGCCGTCTCGATAGCGAATTCATCGGGATGGTACCGATTGATAATTCTGCACAAGGTCGAGTAGATCGCTCTCAGCCGTATCGGCATTTTCTCGTTGCTCCGGTTCTTGACTACATCAAACTCTAAGACCCGAAATTTACCCTTCTTTCCCTCAATGACTCCGTAACCGGTGAAGAGAGTTCCAGGATCTACGCCGAGAATGATCATGGCTGGGATGGAGCGATGAAGTGAATCGTAATCCGTGAATCGTGAATTGTGGGATGCAGCGGTTTAGCCACTCGCCGCGCCGATGCTAGCCAGAACGTTCTCGTCAATGTCGAAGTTGCTGTAGACATGCTGAACATCGTCGTAGTCTTCTAGGGCTTCCATCAACTTCAGCAGGAGCTCCGCATCCTTTCCTTCGACCTTCACCGTGTTTTCTGGAATCATCTGCAGTTCAGCGTGATCGACAGGGATGCCGCGCTGCTCGATGGCCTTCTTGACGGCTTCAAGCGTTTCCGGTGAGCTCGTAACAATGTAGTGTTCGTCATCCGAGGTTAGGTCTTCTGCACCAACCTCCAGAATGATGGCGAGCAAATCGTCCTCAGCAATCTTGCTCTTTTGGAGGGTGACCTGCCCCTTCTTGTGAAACTGATACGCCACCGCGCCAGTCGCCGCAAGCTTTCCATGATTGCGGTCCAACAAGTGCCGAATCTCCGAGACCGTGCGAGTCTTGTTGTCTGTGACAGTCTCGATCAGTATCGCGGCGCCGCCGGGGCCGTACGCTTCGTACGTAACCTCCTCAAACGCCATGCCCGGAAGCTCACCTGTCCCTTTCATAACGGCTCGTTTGATGTTGTCGGCAGGCATGTTGTTCGCTTTCGCCTTTTCGATGGCCAACCGGAGGCGCGGGTTGCCGGTGGGATCGCCGCCACCGAGCCGTGCGGCGATGGTGATCTCTCTGATGATCTGGGTAAAAACCTTACCCCGCTTCGCATCCGTAACTGCCTTCTTGCGTCGTATCTGATGCCATTTTGAATGACCAGACATAACAGTTAACCAAGTAAAAAGGAAGAAGTGAGACGTAAGAAGTGAGAAGGAAGACGTGAGATGTGAGACGTGACAAATGAGATGTGAGGTATGAGATGTGAGAAGCGAAAAGCACTGTGGAGCCACGCTTTCCCTTCTTACTCAGCTTCTCAACTACTCATATGCTTCTTGCATACATACTTCCTACTCACGTACTCAACTACTCACATACTTACTACTTACATACTCCTTACTCACTTCAAATCCCGAATCTTGAGCTGGGGTACGGTTTCTCCTGCGTATTCACCCTCATCCAGAGAGAACGCGAGGTCGACGGTCCTTCGGGCGTTGCCGAGCTTCTTGATTAAGCCGCCGAGGCTAAATCCAATCGCGTCGAAAACTTGACCGTTCATCTTAACCTTGAACTTCAGGTGGTTCTTGCCAACGATCCGCGGCTGACCGTACAGCTCCACGCCACGCGTCACGAACACCGGCCGCATGTTGCCGGGGCCGAACGGCGCGAACTGGCTTAGGATGCGTACGAATTTCGGCGTGATCTCGTTGAGGGAGATCTCAGCGTCGATACGAATTTCGGGCGTAAGCAACTCATCGGTCAACAGTTCTTTGGCAACGAGTTTGAAAGCCTCTTTGAACTCGTCCAGCCGTTCAACCTCAACCGAAAGTCCCGCTGCATATCTGTGCCCGCCGAACTGCACGAGCTTGTCCTCGCATCGTTTGAGTGCCTGATAGATGTCAAAGCCTGCTACGCTCCGAGCGGAGCCCTTTGCGACGCCGTCAACGGTCGTCATCATGATCGTTGGGCGATAGTATCGCTCGACGAGCCTCGAAGCGACGATGCCAATGACGCCAGGATGCCAGGTCTCTTGGTGGAGAATAATGGCTTCTTCGTTCTCGGCGTCCGAGTATTTCTCAACCAGCTCCTGAGCTTCGAGGAACGTGTCCTCGTCTATTTTGCGACGGTTTCGGTTCTCTTCCTCAAAGACCTGTGCGAGCTGGAGCGCATGGGTGTACGAATCGCAAGTCAGCAGTTCAACCGCTCGGCTCGCGTCGCCGAGTCTTCCGACTGCATTGATGCGGGGAGCAAGGACGAAGACAATCTGGCCGGTTGTGATTGTCCCGAGTTTCAGACCCGACGTTTCGATGAGAGCGTGAAGACCAGGGCGGGGATTGGAGTTGATCAGCTCAAGACCTTGTTTCGCCAGTACTCGATTCTCCCCCGTCAGTCTGACGATGTCCGCTGTGGTTGCGAGCGTTACCAAGTCGAGGTACTGTCTCAGGAAGTCTTCCTCATCTCCATCAACGAGTGTGCGCAGCGATTCATGTCGCGAAAGCGCCTGGATGAGCTTGAAGGCAACGCTACATCCACACAAGTCCTTGTACGGATATTGGCACGACGGAAGCAAGGGGTCAAGCACAGCGTTCGCTGCCGGTATGTTATCACCAGGCTCGTGGTGGTCGCAGATGATCACGTCGATGTCGAGGCTCCGTGCAAGCTCGACCTGTTTGATTGCTGTAATGCCACAGTCCACAGAAATCAGCAGTTGTACGCCCAACTGCTTTGCTTTTTCGATGCCGACCTGAGAAATTCCGTAGCCTTCTTTTATTCGATCCGGAATGTAGTAGTGCACGTCGGCGCTGAGGTTCTTCAGGAATGTCCACAAGAGCGCCGTGCCGTTCGTTCCGTCAACGTCGTAGTCGCCATACACCAGAATTCGTTCTTTCTCTGCGATGGCGTGCACAACTCTGTCGACAGCCCCGTCCATGCCGTCCATCAGAAAGGGATCGTGAAGATCCTTGAGGGTGGGGCGGAAGAACGCTCTCGCCCTCTCGAAGGTGTCAATCCCTCGCCGGACGAGTATTTCCGCGAGGACGGGGGAAATGTTCACCTCGTCGCTGAGTCTCTTCACCGCTTCCTGCGCGCCAGGAGAAGATTCCGACGTACTGTCTGAGGATGCAAGGGTCCAGCGATATTCTCGGATCGGCGTCATACTTGTTGGTTCTGCGGAATAGAAAGCCAGG
>JBBTCR010000370.1:0-1573 GCA_038043105.1 Bacteroidota bacterium | reverse complement strand
AGGATCTCGCCGGGCGGAGGTTTCCCCCCTTCGGAATAGACCAGCAATCCGTAGATGCAAAGCCCCAGGAAAATCGACGCGCAGAGATTGAATCCAACGATAGCCAGTTTCTTGGGAATCCGCACGACCCTCCCTTGTACGGTTTTCTAGTGCTTCTATTCCTTTTACCATGGAACCTCTTACGATCGTCACCCTGATTGCGGCGGTGGCCACCCTCGTCACGGTTCCCCTTCGCGGTACGGCCCTTCGGCAGGACCGGATGGAGAAGGGGTTTTCCGACTCGCTGCGGTCGGGTTCCTCGGACCTTCCGGTCAGAAAGATTCCCGATTTTCCGCGAGGTCGAAGGGGAAGCCAGCGGGATCGCAGCCTCCGGTTTTCGATCGAGGAGAAAATCACGACAATGTATATCCTTTAGGGCGGACCATACATCGCACATCCCCGGGCGATCCCCTGGGCCGAGTTCATCCACGAAAAAGTGATCCGTAACGTCCCACACCGACACATTGTATTCGCGTTGCCGAAGGTCCTTCGCCCGGTCTTCCGGTATCGCCGCCGCTCTTCCCCGAGTTCTCACCCGACCCGTTTCCAGACTACGGTCCGCAGTAGAAGGGCCGAAGGTCAGACGATTCAATGCCAGGCGCGACGGCGTCATGCCGAGCATGCGCGCGGAATTCGGGGTTGACGCCGATCCTGAGGCAAGTATATTGGCGGCGAGAAGGCGCGGGAAGAGGTTTCGTGGGGCGAGCCGTTACCGAGCCGCCAGTTGGTTTCGCGAGTCGGCTCTGTCCCCATTACTGCGCTGGCATATGCACTCCTACCGAACGATATATTCCTACAATGGATAATGGTAGGCGGACCCTGTTTCGTCAACCCTGTTTTAGGCCTATTTTAGGCTGTGGCCGGGCTCCTCTGTGGCCAGGCTCCTCTGAAAATTCGAATCCTCTTGACAACTTCCCGGCAGTTCTGTGATAGTATAATTTTATGAACGGTCCCTTGCTGGTCAGCCTTCTGCCCCTGGAACGGATGTGGGATACCACAGTGGTCGTTTCAGGCTTCGTGCCGTTCGTTGCGCTCCTCCTGCTGATCGGATTTCTCCTGTCCCTCTTTCTACGTCATCCGGGGCGTTGAAATGACCTTGAGATCTCTGGAAAAAGCTGCTCCGCTTTTCCTATTGTTCTTTCTCCAGCCCTAATCGCTTCCAGAGGAAGCCGAAGTCGAACGGTTCACCGCCTTCTCCCAGCGCTTTTCTCGCCTCGTGGAGTTTGAACTCCTTGAGCAGCTCGATCACCGCTTGACGTCCCTTCTTCGTCCGGACTGTGGTTTTCGGGGTTTTGCCGCCGAGCGCCGGGACCGGTTATTATTAAAAAATCGCCGTTCAATGAATATTTTTTCGCCGGATGGCGATCTAATATATAAAAGAACCGGCATCGATCTGGGAATTGGATGGAGAAAACCATGGAACCCCAAACGAAAATCGAGAAAAAGAAGTTTCGGAGAAAAGTCGTGGCGGCAGCCGCCCTCCTCGTGATCTTTGCATCCGTGGTATTCACGATGCCTTCCGAACGGTTAGCGT
>JBBTCR010000369.1:0-19120 GCA_038043105.1 Bacteroidota bacterium | reverse complement strand
TCCACTTACCAAAGAAATAGTCTTCACCGTACGACCAGTAGCGGAAAAGTCCACCGATCCCCACTGTCCCAAACTCCATCTTCATCCCATACTCATAGTTCGCTCCGAACTGCAGCGTTGATCCTAGGAACGAAAGTCCAATCGCGGGACCAGCATAGTGTTTTCCGACTTGAAATTGGGCTTGTGCAACGAGCGGCAGGCAAAGCAGCAAGAGTACCACCGCAGGAACGAAGGTCCTTTTCATAGGATGTCTCCCCTTGTAAAGTGAATGAGATGTTGATTGCAGGAGTGATGCGATTTTTCTGTGGAGGAATGGCCTCCCCAACTGACCAGGAGAAAGACTTGCAGAAATCTATCAACGAACGGTGACAATGTCAACCCTCCACTCCCGCTTTTCCACGCCACAGGCAATGCAGAGCGGAGGACTATAATCCTCCAAATATCTCTCTCAGCTCTTGGACTAACGAATTGCAGTGCTCGCGTGTTACGATGTACGGCGGAAGAAAACGCAAAACGTTCGTGTTGGTGCAATTCACGAGAAACCCACGATTTTGAAGCTCATCGACAATTGGCTGACCCTCCCGGGTTAGCTCAATGCCCAGCATGCACCCGAAGCCCCGGACTTCCTTCACGAGAGCGGGAAATGCCCGCTGCAAGCTTCCAAATTGCCCCTTTAGGTACTCTCCAATCTCCTCCGCTTTCTTCATGAAATTCTTTTCCACAATCTCCTCAAGCACCGCCAGTGCAGCCGCGCAGGCAACCGGGTTTCCCCCAAATGTCGTACCATGCGTGCCGTACGTAAACACATCGGCGACTCGATCATTGCCCATGAACGCACCTAACGGAAGTCCGCCGCCGATCGCTTTGGCGATAACAACGATGTCAGGCTTCATGCCGAAGTGCTCAAAGCCGAAGAACTTGCCAGTTCGGCCAATGCCCGACTGAATTTCATCAGCGACGATCAAGAATCCGAAACGGTCACGGAGTTCCATCAGTGCCGCGGCAAAGGCTGGACTCACCACATAGATGCCCCCCTCGCCTTGGATGAACTCCAGCACGACACCAAGCGTCTGTTCGTTAACCGCAGACCTCAACTCTTGAACATCGTTGTATTTCACGTGGCTGATGTCCGGCAAGAATGGCTCAAAGCCTTCCCGATACTTTTGGCGCTCGGTGAGAGACAGGGCACCCATTGTCCGGCCGTGGAAGGAATTGGACAAACCTATGAGATGCGTTTTGCCGTTCTTTTTTCCCCACTTGCGCGCGAGTTTCAATGCGCCTTCGATCGCCTCCGTGCCGCTGTTGGAAAAGAAAATCCGATTAAAGCCCGTAATGGCAATGAGCTGCTCCGCGACACGTACCTGAGGCTCCTGAACATAGAAGTTTGAGAGATGAATATATTTTTGGAGTTGATCTTGAATCGCTTTGTTGATGCGCGGATGGTTGTAGCCGAGCGCGTTGACAGCAAGCCCCCCGAAGAAGTCGAGATATCGCTTGCCGTCTCGCGCAAAGAGATAGCAGCCCTCGCCGCGTTCGATATCGAGCGGCAGCCGCTTATATGTGCGAAAGAAAAATTTCTCTTCCTTCTGAAACAGGTTTTCGTTTGAATTCATCGCTATACAGTCAGAGAAGTGAACAAGGTATGGAGAAAACGCACGTTGGTTTCCAGCTGCTCGATGGAACCGTCGTTGCGGATGACATAGTCAGCCTTCTGGACTTTCCTGCCCGCACTCCATTGCGACCTCATGCGTTTTCGAACCTCATCCTCCGCCGTGTGGTCCCGCTCAGCGATCCGTCGAACCCGCTCCCGCTCGTCGGCATCGACAACAATCACGATATCAAGCTTCTTATCATACCCCGCTTCGTAAATCAATGCAGCTTCGACGATGGCCATTTTGGCTCCTTGTCGATCAAGCTCATCGAGCTGTCGGTCAAGCTCTTTTTCGACTCGAGGATGAACAGCCGCGTTGATTTTCTTTTGGAGAGTTTTGTTCGAGAAAATCTTCGATGCGACGTACTGGCGGTCCAAGGAACCGTCAGGCTTGTAGGCCGACGCCCCGAGGAGCTTGAGGATTGCTGTCCTCAGCGCGCTATCCTTGACCATCAGCTCCTTCGCAAGGGTATCCGCTGAGAGGACAGGAACGCCGAGGCGCGCGAAGAGTGTGCAGACAAGAGACTTGCCGCTTCCGATGCCTCCCGTTACACCGATGCGCAGAATATGATCAACTGATTGGCCCAAGTACCCCCTGGGTGTTCTCGCGCAGGACCGTCAGGGATGCTGAGGTCTATTTCGCATACGCGACGGAACGGACTTCCCGAATAACGGTGACTTTGATCTGGCCCGGATATTGCATTTCCTGCTGGATCTTGCTCGCGATGTCGTGCGATAACTGGTCGGCTGCAGCATCATCTACCAGCTCGTGATTGCAGATGACGCGGATCTCCCTTCCGGCCTGGATTGCGTAGCTATTCAATACACCATTGAAGGATTTGGCGAGCGATTCAAGCTTCTCAAGGCGTTTCACATAGCCTTCAACAGATTCTCGTCTCGCTCCCGGTCGCGCACCGCTGATGGCATCAGCTGCCTGCACCAGCGCGGCAATCGGATGGTCCATCGGTATGTCCTCATGGTGCGAGCCGACGGCATTTGCCACGATGGGATGCTCATTGTATTTCTTGCACAATTCATAGCCAAGAAGGGCATGCGGACCTTCAACGCTTCGATCGACGGTCTTGCCGATGTCGTGGAGTAGCCCGCCTCTCTTCGCCAAGCTCGGATCCAGGCCAAGATCGGAAGCCATGATGCCGCTCAGGAACGCAACCTCGATGCTGTGCTGTAAGAGGTTCTGGCCGTAGCTTGACCGGTACTTCATTCGGCCAATATGCTTGACAATCTCTGCGTGCGCGCCGTGCAAACCGATCTCCAGGAGGGCGTTCTCTCCGGTCCGAATGGTCTCTTCCTCAAGTTCCTTCTTGACTTTCTCCACCACCTCTTCAATTCGAGCGGGATGAATTCTCCCATCAGCAACGAGGCGCTCGAGCGCCAATCGTGCGACTTCTCGGCGGAATGGGTCAAACCCCGACAGGATAACGGCTTCCGGCGTGTCATCTACGATAACATCTACGCCCGTTGCCGCCTCAAACGCTCGAATGTTCCGCCCCTCCCGCCCGATAATCCTCCCCTTCATCTCATCGCTTTCGAGGTTGAGAACGCTAACAGTCGTTTCAACCGTGTGGTCTGCGGCCGTGCGCTGGATGGCCTGGACGATGATCTTTTGGGCCTCTTTTCGCGCCTCTTCTTTTGTCTTATCCCGAAGCTCCTTAAGCATTTGGGCAGACTCAGATTTGGCGGTTTCGATCAAGTTATCCATAAGCTGTTTCTTGGCCTCTTCTCGAGTCAATCCGGAGGTCCTCTCCAGCCTGACGTTTTCTTCTTCAACCAGCCGTGCCAGCTCCTTTTCCCGATCCTCTGCGCGTTTCCGTTTTTCTCCTAGCTCCCGATCAAGGCCCTGCAGTTGTGTTTCTTTCTTGCTAAGGAGGTCGAGTTTCCGGTCAACGTTTTCTTCGCGGGCAATAAGCTGTTTTTCGAGCGTTTGCAGCTTGTTACGCTTCGATTGCGCTTCTGCTTCAAATTCCTTCTTTCGCTTGTACCATTCGTCCTTGGCTTCGAGCAGCTTTTCACGCTTGAGCGTATTGGCATCCTTTTCCGCTTCCTCGATGAGGCGTTTTGCCCGCTCTTCCGCGCTGGTGATCTTGTTTTGACCGGCCCATGCGTTCAGATACCATCCCGCAAAGAACGTTATGCCGGCAATGATGACCACCATGGGTATAAGTATATAGATTTCCATGACAGCTCCTACGATCTACTCCCTCAACAATTATGAGATCACAAAAAAAACCGCACGCGTCGGCCGAAGATCAAGGTGTATTGAAGAACCTCAGTTCAACACAGTGGGTGCCTGCCTAAGCATTTCACACTTCCACGTGCCGCTCGTCTTCCGCCTCTGGCGGAAGAGTCGTCGCTGGGCGTCTCCGCACGAGGCGGAGCGGTGGCCTGCGCTCCACGCTTATGAGTCAAGCTCCCTATTAAAGTAACTTGTCAGGTTCTTTAATAGTTATGATCACGGCTGGCGGTGCGGATTGTTGTACCATCAACATTCCGACCGTTCCTCAGTTGAGAAAGAACGTTCCAGAGAGAATCAGATTAATCACTCTTTGAATCGTGCGCACCTACCTCTATGCAATTATCCAAGTAGTTGGATAGTTTGATGATTTCGGTTTCGAGATGCGTCAACGCCTGCTGATTTCGTTCCCGTTCTTTGACAAGGTCCTCAGTGATATTCAATGCCGACAGTACCGCGACCGTGAGCGGCGGCTGCTCTGGGATTTTCTCGTGGATCGTTGAGATCATCGAATCCACGTAGGAAGCGATCTTCTTCGTGAAATCTTCATTCTCGCCCCTGAGCGGATACTCTGAACCGAATATCTTTACTTTGATGCTTTTACCGTTCATCGTCCATCAGCAGTTGACCGAGTGATACACGAGTAAGCTCTGGAAGTTCCGTGATGCCATGACCAACACCGTACCTCGAAAGGATCACAGATGAGAGTTGATCTTTGCTATGAGATCCTTGATCCTTGCTTTCAGTGCCTCCTTCTCTTCTTTCGTCAATGTTTCATTTCCGTTCGATTGAAGGCGCAACGCCTCGTGCCGTAGTCGTTCCAACTCTCGCTCCCGACCCAGCAACTCCTCCTTCGTGCGTTGCTCGTTCCCTTCAAGCTCTGCCACCCTGCGACGAAGCACTGCATTGGTCTCCTTGAACTGAACGAGCGTCTCGGAGACCATTCGTGCTTTATCCCACAATATCTGAAGAGCCATCTCGAGGCTCTTCAGATCTTTGCCGCTGGTAACCTCTGGTTCCACTTGCTGCTCAGGCAAAGTTGGATTCCTTCAGGATTCATTCCGGGAACGAATCGTCAGTTCAGAGACTTCGCAGTTTTGCGCTGCACTTTGACTCAACGTTCCTGACAATTCGTCCAACCAATTCGTCAGCTTCCTTATCGGTCAATGTGCGATCCAATGGCTGAAGCTCGAGCGCGTAAGCCAAGCTTTTTTTCCCGGCGCCCACCTGATCCCCTGCATACAAATCAAACATCGTGACTCGCGAGAGCAAAGCTCCACCGATTTCCCTCATTGCCGCTTCAACCTTTTCCTGTGGAATTTCGACGTCAGCGATGAACGCTAGATCTCTTCTCACGCTTGGAAATCGTGGAAGCGCCACGAACTTCTTCTCGGTGACCCAACCTTGGTGCACGACCGCGTTCCTCAATTCGCAGACATACACCTCATCGTCAATATCAAACCCTTGCGCTATTGACCTGCTGATCTTTCCGAGGAACCCGGCATAACTGCCATTGATTTCAACCGCTAAAGCGCTTTCAATTAAAGCGCTGCCGTTATCATAAGAAATAAAGCGGTATTTGTCAAGGCAAAACTTGGAAAGCAGCGCGTCTGTCTCCCCTTTGATATCCAGAAAGTCAGCCTTCCGATCAATTCTATCATAGTGCTGCGGCTGAGCACTCCCTGTCAGCAAGACGAGAAGACGCTCTTCTTCACCGTAGCCGTCCAAGCTCTCTTTTGCTCGTTCATCCATAAGGCTGAACACATTGCCAATTTCGAAGAGCCGGAGGTCTTTCTGGCCGTGAGAGCGGTTGTTCTGGACAACCTGCAGCGCCCCCGGTATGAGGCTGGTTCTGAGAACGGACGCCTCGCTGCTGACAGGATTGATGACCTCCACCGCTTTTCCGCCGCTCAGGTGCCCACTGGTTTGATCCTGCAGGCTGTACGTCAGCAGCTCATTGAAACCCGCTCCGATGAGGTAATTTCGTAATTCATCCTCCAACGAGGTCAGTGAGAGCGGCTTTGAGAAGTCGACAGTCGTTCGTGTTTTCGTCTCGACGTTGTCATACCCGTACACTCGCGCAACTTCTTCGATCAGGTCGATTTCCTCCGCCAGATCATATCGATAGCTCGGTACAGCAAACGTCAGAACATCTCCGGACTGGGCAATTGGCGTGAGGTTAAGCTGCTTCAGGAAGGAGAGTATTTGTTGTTTTGACAAGGAAGTACCGAGCACCGCATTGGTTCTCGACACTCGCAGCTTTGCGGTCTTCGCCTTTGCTTTTCTGGGATAGACATCCAGCACTCCTTTCAAGACCTCTGCTCCCGTCAATTCCTGTAGGAGCTGAGCCGCCCGGCTTGCCGCATACGCTGTCATTTCGATGTCAACACCCCGCTCGAATCGCTGTGATGCATCTGTCGAGAGTCCCAGAAACTTCGACGCTCGCCGAATGCTGCCGGGATCAAAGTTTGCGCTTTCAAGCAGGACCATGGTCGTCCGTTCGCTGATCTCGGTGTTCGCTCCCCCCATGACTCCTGCGATCGCCACCGGCCTTTCTGCATCACAGATCATCAGGATGTCCGAATTCAGGACACGATCCTTCCCATCCAATGTCGTAAAGCGATCACCCTCTGATGCGCACTTCACGATAATCGTATGCTGAGCCAAGGTGTCGTAATCAAATGCATGCAGCGGTTGCCCCGTTTCCATCAGGACATAGTTGGTCACATCCACAACATTGTTGATGGGACGAACGCCTACGGACGTCAAGCGATCTTGAAGCCACTTTGGCGAAGGTCCGACTTTGACGTTTCGCAGAACACGAGAAGAGTACCGTCGGCACTTCTGCGCGTCCAGAATCTTGATCGTGGCGTGCTTTCGCGTTGAGAGCTTGCTTTCACGTATCTTCACATTGGGCAGCGCCGCCTGCTTTCCAGTGACGACCCGAATCTCTCGCGCAATACCGATGTGACTCATCCAGTCACCACGATTGGCCGTGATCTCCATATCATAGATGATATCGGAGTCGCCAAGATATCTTGCGAATGGCGTTCCCACTCTCGCAGTCGAATCGAGCACCATGATCCCTTCGGCATCATCACCCAATCCTAACTCAAATTCAGAACAAATCATCCCATGTGATTCAACGCCCCGTATATATGCGCGCTCGAGCAGAAACGGAGAGCCGTCTGGATCGTGCTGGTTATGCGGAATCGTTGCCCCCACGAGGGCAACCGCCACTTTCTGACCGGCCGCGACATTCGGCGCCCCACAGACGATCTCCAGTGTTTCCTTCCCAACATTCACTTTGCACAAGGTGAGCTTATCCGCGTTGGGATGCTTCAGCTTCTCCACGACCTCTCCAACGACGAATTTCTCGTATTTCTTGGCAAGATCTTCAAAGCCCTCGACTTCGAGCCCGATCATTGACAGTCGCTCAGCGAGGTCAGCCGGCTTCAGAGGGATCCGTGTGTAATCATTGAGCCAGTTGTGCGAGATCTTCATGACCGACTATTCACTAGAACTGTTGCAGGAACCGAACATCATTCTCATAGAACAAGCGGAGATCATCTACACCGTAGCGAAGTGATGCGATGCGCTCAATGCCCATGCCGAATGCGAACCCGGTGTACTGTTCGGTGTCGTAGCCGACGTTCTGAAGCACATGAGGATGAACCATCCCGGAGCCCAGAATCTCGAGCCAGCCGACGAATTTGCACATGCGGCAGCCTTTCCCTTTGCAGAGGAAGCACGAAATGTACATATCCGCACTTGGCTCCGTAAATGGAAAGAACGTGGGTCGAAACTTGTATTTAACATCACCACCGTAGAACTGCCGCGCAAAAGCTACGAGCGTACCTTTCAGGTCGCTGAACGTCACTCCCTCATCAACATACAAGCCCTCAATCTGGTGGAATGTGACCAGGCTCCGCGCACTGACCGCTTCGTTTCGATAGACACGCCCCGGCATAATCTCCCGCACCGGCGGCTTCTGACGCAACATCGTTCGAATCTGCACCGGCGAGGTGTGCGTCCGTAGCAAGACGTTTTTGGAGATGAAAAATGTATCCTGCATATCCCGTGCAGGATGATCTTTCGGGAAATTGAGTGCTTCGAAATTGTAGTAGTCGGTTTCGATCTCCGGTCCCGTAACAACGGAGAATCCCATGCTGGCGAAGATCCACTTGATCTCGTCGATCGTCTGCGTTAGCGGATGCTTTGTTCCGCGTGGTTTTGGCCGACCAGGAAGCGTGAGGTCAATCCACCGAGCTTCCTGTTGCTTCAGACGCTCAAGGGTTTTCCGCTTTTCATCGTAGGACTGCTGAACCTCCGCCTTCAAGGTATTCAGCAGCTTGCCAACAGCAGGTTTCTCCGACGCGGGGAGAGAGCGCATGTCGTCGAACAAACGTGCAATCAGTCCACTTCGCGCCAAGAACTTGATCCGCACCTGCTCGAGATCCGGCCCGCTCGATACACGGGAGAGATCTTCAGCAAGCTCCCGACGCACCTGATCTATTCGTTCCGTCATAGAGACACGCTGTTGAAGTCTGTTCGTTGTAATCAGCTACTTTTTCTACTGACTGTATCGTCCATCGAATTCTCGGCGGCTTGCTTCATTGCTTCGTCGAGCGTCAATCCCTGCGGAGCGGCCCTGAGTTTCCCCCGCCAGGTAAAGCGACCGACGAGGTCACCCGTTGCGCGTCCAAGCCCAAGATTCGCATAGTCGGGCATGAGTCTCTTCAGCTCTGACAACGTCGAGATGAGCTCCTCGGCGCGCACCTCGCCATTGCTCGACTTCAAGAAATACCCGACAAACGACGCGGGGTTCACAAACTCCCAGTAATCCGAGTTGCTTGCGCTGAACACACCGTAGAGCACGGCGAAGCGCCGTTCGTCAAGTCCTCGGCTATAGCTTGCGCACACGACGATGAATTCAGCACGTTTAGTTCCTATACGAAGCACGTTGCACCTCAACAGTGTGGGATCGAAGACAGTCGTTGAGCAAACCTCTTCGATTCTTGTGAGTGTGAAAAACGAAAAAATCTCCCCGCCAACCCGAGGTGCTCCACGCGCACGAGGAGCACTCTCTCCGACTTCGGTCGACGAGAAGACGAATTTTAGGCGGTTGCGAACTTCACGACTTCGGTAAACGCCTGCGGATTGTTCACCGCAAGGTCGGCCAGGACTTTTCGGTTGATTGAGATCGATTTTTTATCCAAAGCTGCAATCACTTTTGAGTACGTGGTGCCGTTCGCACGCGCTGCTGCATTGATACGCGCGATCCAGAGGCCCCGGAAGAGTCTCTTCTTTGTCCGGCGGTGTCGGTACGCGTGCGTAAGTGCTTTCTCAACGTGATGTTTGGCGACGGTGTAGACCTTGCTCCGAGCACCCCAATATCCTTTGGCTTGCTTGAGGACTTTCTTTCTCCGTCGGTGTGCTGCGACTTTATTCTGTGAACGCGGCATGGAACTCGCTCCTTCTGAATTAGGCTAACAAAAATCTTTTGACCTTGTACGCTTCAGTCTTCGATACGGTCGTCGGCTTGCGGAGGTGGCGCTTTCGCTTGCTCGATTTCGTCGTCAAGATATGGCTACGAAACGCTTTGTGCCTCTTGACCTTTCCTGTCGCTGTAATCTTGTACGTCTTCAGCGCACGTCGTCGGCTCTTCATTTTAGGCATGCTGCAACTCCGTCATGATGTTTCGGATGGTTGTTTATTGCTCTCAGTCGGTTTCTTCTTCGCCTTGTCTGCGACGTAATAGGCAATCATCTGCCGGCCCTCCATCTTTGCCGGACTGTCGATCTTGGCGATGTCGGCTAATCTCTCGGTGAACCGGTCAAGCATCGCTCTCCCCTGGTCCTGATAGGTGATCTCGCGACCTTTGAAGACCACCGTCGCCTTAACCTTATGGCCGTCTTCGATGAATGCCCGCGCGTGACGAACCTTGAACTCGAAATCGTGCGTATCGGTGTTCGGGTGAAAACGAATCTCTTTGACCAGCGTTACATGCTGGTGCTTCTTTTGAAGCTTCCCTTTCTTTGCCAGCTCGTATTTATATTTACCAAAATCCATGATCTTGCAGACCGGCGGATCGGCAGTTGGCACGATCTCGATGAGATCAAGACCTTTTTCCACGGCAAGGTTGATGGCTTCACGAATGGCAAGAACACCAACCTGACTTCCCTCCTCATCAATCACCCGGACTTTCGGCGCCCGGATTTCGGTATTGATACGCGCGCGCTCTTGCTTAATGGGGGTGCCTCCTATAGAGTGAGTGATTTGTGTTGAATCGCGTCGAGCGTCTTTGAGAGAAACGCCTCACGACTCACCGCACCGAGATCCCCCTTCTTATGCTGACGGACCGATACGGTGTTGCTCGCCTTTTCTTTTTCGCCAACGACCAACATATACGGGACCTTCTTTAATTCCCAATCGCGAACCTTGTATCCGACTTTTTCATTCCGATCGTCCAGCTCAACGCGAATACCTGCGCCCTTGAGCTGATGACACACCTCTGTCGCATAATCCACATGCTCATCCGTAATGGGCAGCACCGCAACTTGAACCGGAGCCAGCCACAGAGGGAACTCAGCAGCGAAGTGCTCGATAATCACACCGATGAAACGCTCCATAGATCCGAAGGGTGCACGATGGATGACGACCGGCCGGTGCTTCTGACCATCAGGGCCGGTGTACTCCAGGTCGAAGCGCTCCGGCATCACATAATCCACTTGCACGGTGCCGAGCTGCCACGTACGGCCCAACACGTCACGCACCATAAAGTCAATTTTGGGACCGTAGAAGGCAGCTTCGCCGATTCCAACATAGTAGTTGAGGTGCATCGCGTCAGCAACCTCCTTAATGTCCTTCTCCGCCTGAACCCACATCGCATCCTCGCCGCCGTACTTCTCCTTGTTCTTCGGATCCCTAAACGACACGCGCGTTCTGAAGTCGCTGAAACCGAGTGTGTTAAAGACGAGCTGAATCAGGTCAATCACACCCATGAGCTCTTGTTTCAGCTGGTCTTGGCGGACGAACATATGCGAGTCGTCCACCGTAAACGACCGAACACGGATGAGACCGTTAAGCTCTCCCGATTGCTCATAGCGATAGCAAGTGCCAAATTCTGCCAGCCGGATAGGGAGATCTCGATAACTCCGGGGCTTCGCTGCATAGATCTGAAAGTGATGCGGACAATTCATCGGCTTCAGCAGGTATTCTTCATCTTCAACCTGTATTGGCGAGAACTGACTGTCCTTGTAGTACGGATAGTGTCCACTTGTCTTGTAAAGGTTGATATTCCCAATGTGCGGCGTCACGACGGGCAAGTAGCCGCGCTTCTTTTGCTCTGTCCGCAGAAAATTCTCAAGCTCCTCACGTACGACTGTCCCCTTCGGCAGCCACAGCGGAAGTCCACCTCCGACCTTCGGTGAAAGAAGGAATAGCTCCAAATCCTGCCCGAGTTTGCGATGATCTCGTCGCTTGGCTTCTTCGAGGCGGTAAAGATGCTGGTCCAGCTCCTGCTTGGTTGGAAACGTAACAGCATAGATGCGCTGCAGCATCTTGTTCTTCTCGCTTCCGCGCCAGTATGCCCCCGCGACGTTTAGGAGCTTGATGGCCTTGATGCGTCCTGTCGAGGGAAGGTGCGGTCCGTAGCACAGATCGGTGAAGTCGCCGGAATGATAGAACGTAATCTGCTGGCCTTTGAGCTCTTCAAGAAGCTCTAGCTTATACGGATCTCGCTTCTCCCTAAAGTAGGCGACGGCTTGTTCCCACCTTTTTTCCTCCCTGACATACTGGATATCCTTCGCAGCGAGCTCGTACATTCGCTCTTCAATTCTCTTCAGGTCTTCGCCCGTCAACGCATAATCGCCAACATCAATGTCATAGTAGAACCCTGTTTCGATCGGAGGCCCGATTCCGAATTTCGTCCCCGGGAAAAGCGATTCGACCGCGGCGGCCATCAGATGCGCAGAGCTGTGCCAGAAGGCGTACTTCCCCCCGTCGTCATCCCATTTGAGGATCTTGATCGCCGCGTCAGTCATGATCTTGCGGCCCAGATCCCAAACTTCTCCATTGACTTCGACGGCAAGGGCTTCGCGAGCCAATCCTGTGCTGATGCTTTCGGCAATCTGTTGGCCTGTGACGCCCTGTTCGAATTCCTTTGCTGATCCGTCAGGGAATATGATGTTCATCTTCGGCATGAGCTATCAGATAAAAAAAATCGGAGACATCCTCCGATTAGGCGATTTCTTTGCTCGTGTATTCAAATCGGCGATTCTTACTCAACACTTTGTTGCCCGAATAGTCTCCTCGATTAGGTCGTGGGCTCTATAGGACTCGAACCTATGACCTCTACCATGTCAAGGTAGCGCTCTAGCCAACTGAGCTAAGAGCCCAAATCTCCTGTCTCTAGGCTTGCTTCTTCAAAAAAAGCATTTAGATGATACTGAAATTTCATAGGAAAATCAAGGAAGGATCACGCAATCGAGGTCCCACGTCATCCCGTGGAATTATGAGCAGATTTTCAGAGCTCGCGGAACACTATTGATAGAAGTTCCTATCCCATCGATGGTTCTTGAGCTCTGCCTTAAGTCCGTCGCTCAAAACACGACCGTCGGAAACCCCACAGTTCGCTTCCACATTACCGACTGTTCGCATGCCGGGAATGACAGTAGAGACTGCGGGATTACTGAGAACAAACCGCAAGGCAAGTTCGGGAGGTGTCCGAGTCTCCGTGCCGAGAAGCTGTTTCAGTTTGTTGTTGCGATCAAGCACCTGTTGTTTGCGGTCTCCGCGAAAATATCTGTTTCTAAAATCACCCGGTGGAAACGCTGACTCAGGAGTAATCGACCCGGTCAATCCCCCTTCATCAAACGGAACACGAACGATGATACCGATATTGTTCTTCTGGCTGAACGGGAACAACCGTTCTTCCGGGCTCTGGTCAAAGATATTGTAAATGACCTGGAAGGTATCGGCTTTTCCGGAAGCACCGAGCTTCAGTGCATTCTCCGGTTCGTGGTCGTTGATCGAGACGCCGAAGTATCGGATCTTTCCCTGCTCTTTTAGTTTGCTCACCGCATCCCACCACTCGGGATCATCCGTCCACTCGTCATTCCAGACGTGAAATTGTTGAATGTCGATCGTATCTACTCGAAGGTTGCGCAGACTCTTCTCTGTGCATTCAATGATGTAGTCTAGAGGAAACACATCCCCCAACTTGCGCCCTTTCTGCGCCGGCCACTCTCCATTCTTGGGCGGAATCTTGGTAGCCACATAGATTCTCTCCTTGCGTTCTTTTAGAAGGTTCCCGACAAGTCTCTCACTATGGCCTCGTCCGTACGCCAAAGCGGTATCGATGAAGTTAACACCAAGATCGATCGCTTTGTGCAGGGCGCGCATCGACTCGTCGTCTTTCGATCCTTGCCACAATGCGCCGCCGATCCCCCAGGCGCCGTATCCAATCTCCGAAACCTTGATTCCTGTCCGACCGATCGTCCTATAATTCATTGTGAGCCTTTCTCTTTGCCTCCTTCGCCAGTGTACTTCTTGAGCATCGCTTCTATGTCTGCTTTCGTCTTCCTGACGACATAGCGTTTGTGCATTTCCTCAAGCTTCTTGTAGGAGAGTGAATCAAGCTCCTCGTCATCTTTATCACGCTTCATGAACATCTCAAAGTCGTACTGATCCTGACGTCCCATCTTGGAGACGTAATCTTTGAGATCTTGAATCATCCGATGTTGCTCAATCTTTACCATATGCGTCAACTCGATGACAGGTTGTCCTATTTCTAACCGAAGGGCTTGTTCGGATATCTCGGTGACGGCACCTCGAGAGGAGGAAGGCGGTGTTGCTCTTGCAAACACCTGATCGCAGTATAAGGCTGAGCATCAGCGCCGCGGCTAGTCCGGCGCGACAGATTGTCGAGGACGAGGTCAAGAACTACGACGTCACCTTCAATGAGCCGGTCTCCCTTAAGCATCTAGTGCCTCTCCAACTAAATCATTTTACAGATGCCGATCGGTTTGAAGCTGAGAATATTTGATGGGACACTGAAAGAGCGGAAACGTACGGATCAGCACGGATAGATTTCTCCCAATTCAAAATCCGTTAACATCCGTTACTATCGGCTGTTTCAGTGTCCTATTCTGCACGCGTTCAACCATTTTGCCAGCCCGCTCCGCGTTCTGGCGGGTTGGAATGGCACTAGCTGTTGAGGTACCATCCTTCGCCTTAAAGCGTTGCCATCTGGCACCGAGAAGTTACGAAACTCGGCCCGGGAAGGCAAGATAACTCTGCCTCGTTCGAGGCGATGCGCAATTGTTGCTCGTGCGAAACACCAAGAAGATCGTTCGGTCGAGAGACGATTCGTGGAAACAATGAGTTCCTCACACGATTTGCAGAGACGACCATCGTCCTCCATTGACATTTTCGTTTTTTCTCAATTGTGAAAAGGTCCCCTCCCTCGCGCGACCGGATGCACGCCGCACCGATTGACTTTCTTCGCATAAGGAGCTACATTCGCGAACAAGCCGCAGAACCGAATTGCACGCGTAGACCTTCCTTATCGTGCTGGTTCACACTACCAATACCGCCTTTGCCGAGCAGTTCCTGGACCATCCACTTCGCTGGACGCGCATCTCGCAACGGAGCTTGCCGAGTGCAATCCAACCCCTAGCATCTCATCTCATGCCACAGGATGAGGTCTTTCAGGCGACCATCGAACGCTCAGAATATTGGCGCCACATTTTTCTCATCGAATTCTCGGTGGGGTCGCAGTTCGATATTCTTCTCGAGCTCTCCAGAGCCAGTGTGCCACCGCCAAGCGGTGTTGTCTGTGTCGCCGGCGCTGGGAACAGTTTTCACGGCTTCAAAGACCGGCCTTGGGTGACGATGCGTGGGAACCTTCATATGTCGGTATTCCTTTCACCGAAGATTCCCATCCCTCGCTTCGACGTGGGGTTCATGATTCTTGCGACTGTTTCGGTTATCCAGACGCTCGACTCCTTCAACGGGCTTCGACGACGGGCGATGATCCGCTGGGTCAACGACATTGTTTTCGACGATGCAAAGGTGGGCGGCGTCTTGGTCGCTACCCATTCGAGCGGAGACATCGTTACTGGAGCAATACTGGGCATTGGGTTGAATGTCGAGACGACACCACGTGTTGAGCCGACACCGTTCGTTCCCCAGGTCAGCTCACTGAGGGATCTCGTGCCTCCCGGCGGGGCACCCTCACGGTCAGAAGTGCTCAGCCGCCTTCTGCATTTGCTTGATCAAAATTACCACCTCCTGATCAGCGGTGGACACGAGAGACTGCTGGACTTCTATCGAACAAGGTCGCTTGTCATAGGCAAAGAGGTGCACGTGTTCGCCAACACAACCGATGGTAAAGGGATGGAAATGGTGCGTGGTAGGGTAAAGTCCATCGGGGACAACCTGGAGCTGATCATCGATTGTGTTGACACTCCCATACGGAAAGGGAGGATCGTCCTGAGCCATCATCCTGTGGCAGCAACCTAGTGAGAGTCGAGCCTTCGGTCAGTTCATTTCATCAACCCCGTGGAGGACAGATGCATGCCCTCGCTTGAACTTGTTTGGATCTGCAGCATCGCATTTATCGCTGTGTTTATTATCCTTGCACTCGTGGCCTTGGTTATGCGCGGTATTCTCTTGTTGTTCCCCGAGAGGCAGAAAACCGACGATACCGCCGTGCTCGCTGCTCTTTCTGCAGCCCTCCAAGCAACGTATCCGGGAACACGCATTACAAAGATTGAGGAGGTATCATGATTTTCACATCGACTCCGAAGAAAATCAGGGTGATGTTTACTCCCTTCAGAGACGGATTACAGAGTTCATTCGGAGGGAAGGTTCGGCTCGCGGACTTCCTTCCAGCGCTTAAAGTCTCTGCGGAAGCAGGTATCCGACACTTCGAGTTCGGAGGGGGCGCACGATTTCAGGCACCCTATTTCTACTTGGGCGAAGATCCGTTCGAGACAATGCTGAAGATACGGAAGGCTGTCGGACCAGATGTCGACCTCCAGATTCTGACCCGCTCGGTCTCCGGCGTCACGCTGACATCCCAGTCCATCGAGGCGCTCAGGCTTCAAGCAAAGCTCATGAAAGAGGCAGGAACGACGTGGGACCGTAACTTCGACTATATGAACGACGCGCGGAATCTGATCAACACCGGTCGCCCCATCGTTGAATCGGGCATGCACCACCAGGCCGCCATTGCATTGATGGGGCTTCCATTTCACTCCGACGAGGTTCACACCGCTGAATTCTACATCAACATTGGCCGCCGTCTTTTGGAAAGCGATCTGAAGATCGATAGCCTCTGCCTGAAAGACGCGAGCGGAACCTGCGACCCAAAGACGATCTATGACGCGTGCGTCGGGCTGCGCAAAATCATGCCTCCCGAAATGCCGCTCTGGCTGCATACCCACGATACCGCCAGCATGGCCGTTGCGTGCTATATGGCGGGCATCCAAGGAGGCGTGGACGGCATCGACCTCTCCGTCAGACCACTTGCGAGCGGAACGGTGCAGCCCGATGTTCGATCGATGGCGCATGCCCTGAAAGGGACGGGATACCGCTTGGATGTTGACGAAACCAAGATGAGGATCATTGAGGAACTCCTCAACGAAGGGTTAAAGGACTATGATTTCAATCCTACGACCACCACTGCAGACGCGCGCGTCGTTGCATTCCCAATGCCCGGCGGTGCCATCGGCCCAAACGTCCATATGATGATAAAGGCAGGGATTATCGAAAAATACAGCGATGTTCTCGCGGAATTTCCTGTTGTGGTGAAAGCCGGAGGTGCGTGGACAAGCGTCACACCTGGAAGCCAGCAGTTCTGGCTCCAGGCTTTCAACAACGTGATGTTTGGTCGCTGGCAAAAAATCGATCCTGGATACGGTCGTGCCGTACTCGGCTATTTTGGCAAAACACCTTTACCGCCAGATCCCGAAATAGTGAAGATCGCCTCGCAGCAGCTTGATCTCCCGGTGTTTGACGGTGATCCGTTGGAGGCAGCTCCGAAGAACATCGAGGCGGCAAAGAAAGCGATTCAAGAGAGAAACCTTCCAGCGACTGAGCGAAACATTTTCCTGGTGGTTGCCGCAATGGTTCCAGAAAAGAACATCGAAGCAACCGAGGGGATTCGATTCCTTACGGGCAACGCCAAGATCGATATTCCTCTGAAGAAAAAGGAGGAACCTCGACCAGCGCCTCCTCCTCCGACTCCGGCCACTATTGCAATACCCGCCCCACAAATCACCGGACCTGTGACCTCACGGTGTACCATTGAAGAGAACGGACACAGACGCACGTTCATCGTATCGATTGAACCGCTTTCATCAGGCGAGAATAGGGCGGCCGCACAGCAAGCAACCGTCCCTTCTCCCTCTGTTGTGACGAAAAAGGAAATTGAAGTACGATCGCCATTCTCCGGTCTCGTTGAGGTCGTAGATATAAAGGTTAAGGTAGGTGACCAGGTACGGAAAGGCCAGGTGGTGGCCGCGGTGGAGGCGATGAAAGCAAAGCACGAGATCAAAGCTCCCTGCGATGGGATTGTCTCGACAATCTTCACGAGGATCGGAGATGAAATCGACTCGTCAAAACCTATCCTATTGATTTCATAAGAGGATGGTCCTATGGATGAGCTGCTTAGACTAATCTCGCAGTCCGGTTTGGCTCACATGACCCTGGGGAATTGGGTGATGTACGCTATCTCAGGAACGTTGGTCTTCTTGGCGATCAAGTATGGGTACGAGCCGCTCTTGCTGATTCCGATCGCGTTTGGAATCGTGCTGGCCAATTTCCCTCTCGCCAAGATGGGATCATATGGCGAAGGAATCATCGCACTGATCTACTCCAGCGGGATCAAAACAGAGCTGCTTCCGCCGATAATCTTCCTGGGCGTTGGGGTCCTGACTGATTTTCGCCCGCTTCTCGCAAGGCCTATGACGTTTCTTCTCGGTGCAGCTGCGCAGTTGGGTATCTTCGTCGCAGCGATTGCCGCAGCGTATGTTTTCGGATTTACCTTCAAAGAAGCAGCTTCAATAGGAATCATCGGCGGGGCAGATGGTCCCACGACGATCTTCTTGACAAGTCAACTTGCCCCTCACCTGCTCGGCCCAGTGGCGCTGTGCGCATACAGTTACATGTCGCTTGTCCCGATCATCCAGCCGCCGGTGTTGCGATTGCTCACGACGAAGAAGGAACGCTATATCCAGATGACTCAGGAGATTCCAGTTTCGAAGACCGCTGTGATCCTCTTCCCGATGTGCGCGGGAGCCTTCTGTTCATTACTGGTCCCCTCCAGTGCTCCATTGATTGGGATGCTGATGTTCGGGAATCTGATCAGGGAAAGTGGGGTTACTGAGCGCCTTCGGAAAACCGCCGGTGGTGCGCTCATTGATGTTGTGACGATTTTCCTGGGGATTGCCGTCGGAGCAACGATGGAGGCCGAGCGCTTCCTGAATCTCCAGACAATATCGATCCTCGCGCTTGGGGCTGTAGCGTTCATTTTCAGCACGGCCGGCGGGATTTTATTCGCCAAGATATTGAATCTCTTTCTACCTGCTGGGAAAAAGATTAATCCTTGTATCGGTGCCGCCGGCGTCTCCGCGGTTCCCATGTCGGCTCGAGTCGTGCAGAAGTTTGTGTCGGATAGTACTGACGGAGAAGTGAATCCACTGATGGCCGCCATGGGTCCTAACGTGGCGGGGGTGGTTGGGTCGGCAGTGGCTGCAGGCGTCTTCCTGACGCTGCTTGGGTAGGACGTAGGGCCCGCCCTCTGATACCGAACCGCAATTAAGATCACGCAGGCGGCCGGTTCCTCATTTCAGAGATCACACCTCAACAGCGACTTTTCAGGACGGATGAGTCTTTGGCTGAAGCCTTCGGCTGAGAACCGATCATCCTTTAGTGCCGAGGGCGGGAGTCGAACCCGCACGAAGCTTGCGCCTCACAGGATTTTAAGTCCTGAGCGTCTACCAGTTCCGCCACCCCGGCGAGAAAAATTGTCAATTGCAGATTGTAAATTGACAATTGAAGCAGAGGCTCCGTTCCGCACCTACGAGTCAGACCGAGCACTCCTCAATTGCAAGTTAGGGAAGTTTGAGGGGGAAGGCAACTTGGGAATTGTCGATTGTCGATTCTCTGCGCCGGAGGAGCACCAGTCCCGCTTTACGGGATCCCGAACA
>JBBTCR010000368.1:2444-3920 GCA_038043105.1 Bacteroidota bacterium | reverse complement strand
CAAGATGAATGTTCAAAAGATGACTTCTCGTCGCGATGCTGCTTGTCGCTATCGAGGGATTGACCTATTTCCATTTGATCGTGCAGCCGATGGAGTACGTCTCGGGTTCTTTGACTTCTTTCCCTGACAGAACAGCCTCGACAGCGTTGCGGAGATAGCTCGCTCTAACGGCGGAGGGATCTTTATAGTTGTCGTCCATTTTCCCGTGGTACCGAAGCTTGCGCTGCTCGTCGAAGACGAAAAACTCCGGCGTGTGCGTTGCTCCAAAGGCGGTGGCCGCGGATTGGTCCTCATCGCGAAGATACGGGAAGTTGAACCCTCTCTTCTTCGCGCGCTTCACCATCTCATCAAAATTATCCTCCGGATAGTTTACGGTTTCGTTGGAGTTGATAGCAATGAGCTGGACGGCTTTGGAGCCGTACTCCCGTTGAAACGCGATCATTCTGCCCTCATACGCCTGGACGTAGGGGCAGTGATTACATGAGAAGACGAACACGAGGATCTTCTTGTCGGTGAAATCATCGAGTGAGTAGCGCTTCCCATCCGTTCCGGGAAGACTCCGAAAAGCCGGCGCAGATGTTCCGATCGTCAACTTATCTGTTGCCATTGTGGACATTCCATAATTATTGATCGTGAAGTTCTACAAGTTGATCGGGCAGGCCCGCCTGACCGTACATCGCTCTCCGCAGTCGGGCAGGCTGCCCGACGTACAATACGGCGTGCGGGACACGCGATCACTTCGGCATTTCGCCCTCGACCCGTTTGTCACGAATGCCGAGCCATTCCTCAACCTGGCGCTCGATAAAGCGGACGGAGTCTGGCGAGTCGAATCCGGAAAGGAGCTTGATCTTCTTGTTATCGTTGGAGATGGCGCTGAGCTGATAAGAGGTCTGCGGGCCGTTTCGTCCACGAGTTGAGACTTCCTCGGGATAGAGTTGGTTAATCTCAGATCCTTGCAGCGTCCGATTGCCCGGCCAGGGAAGAGGACCGTGCTGGATGCTGAGCTTTCCTTGCCCCACGGTAATGATCGTCCGGTTATAGATTCCCGCGATTGTATAGTACGTGAGGAACACGCCGGCGGACAAATGAAGAAGAGGGAATACCAGCATGATCCAGGGAGCATCCTGCGAAAACGCAATGCCGTACCAGAATACGAGAAAGCCATCCCAGAACAAGCAAAAAAGCGCAAGGAAGATGAACTTGCCAGAGAACCAGCGGTACGAAAGCGTCAGTCCGTCGGCGCGATGCTCGATACTGAGATTTTCAGGCATGGGTGCCTTCATTGGTTGATCTTCAGAAGTCATGTCAGGCTCCGATGTTGTCGGCCTCGTGACACTGCTCAGAATTGTGTGCGGAGAAGTGTCTTTCGGCAAGTGCGACGACGTACCTAGAAAAAGAAGCCTCAGGCGATGGCCCAAGGCTTCGGAGCGTATCAAGACTGCTTCAGGTCCGCGGGTTTGATCGGCAGCCGCCTGA
>JBBTCR010000368.1:0-2344 GCA_038043105.1 Bacteroidota bacterium | reverse complement strand
TTCGGAGCGTATCAAGACTGCTTCAGGTCCGCGGGTTTGATCGGCAGCCGCCTGATGCGCTTGCCCGTGGCCGCGAAGATGGCATTACAGAGTGCCGGAGCCACCGGCGGCAATCCGGGCTCACCAATACCACCGACCGATTCCGTGCTCGGTATGATGTGCACTTCCACCTTCGGCATCTCATCGATCGTTAAAATGCGGTAGTCATCGTAGTTGCCCTGAACGACGCGCCCCTTCTCGACCGTGATCTCGTCTTTCAGCACGGCGCTGAGAGAGTACACAATGCCGCCCTCGACTTGAGCCTCGAGGGTGTCAGGATTGACGATTGGGCCGCAATCAACAGCCGCGACGATGCGGTGGATTTGCACGGCACCATTCTTGTCGACGGATGCTTCAACTGCTTCCGCAACAGAGCTACCGAAACTTTCGACTGCTGCAATGCCGAGTCCGTGCCCTGCAGGCAAGGGCTTGCCCCAACTGGCCTTCTCTGCGGCGACCTCCAGTGCACGGCGGAGTCTGGCTGACTTCGAGAGTAGCTTCCGCCGATATTCGAACGGATCTTTTTTCGCAGTGTGCGCTAGTTCGTCAATGAAGCTCTCCACGACATAGCCATTCTGCGATGGGCCCACAGAACGCCATGCGCCTATCGGCACACCAGTCTCCTTGACATGCGAATCGATCTGAAAGTTGGGGACAGCGTACGGTGGCGTGGAGCCTCCAACCGCAAGTCCTCGAGAACTTGGTCCGACGATCCTGTGCAGCCAGGCCACAGGCCAGCCGTTGTTATCTAGTCCTGCTCGCAACACGTGGTAGGTGCACGGGCGGTACCAGTCGTGCTGCATGTCGTCCTCGCGCGTCCATACTACCTGCACAGGAGCACCGACGGCTTTGGAAACCTTCACTGCGTCGGCAACGAAATCCGTCTGCAAGCGACGGCCAAATCCACCACCAATCAACGTGACGTTGACCTTGATTTTGTCCATCGGCAGACCGAGGAGGCGCGCAGCTTCGCCTTGAGCGGGTTGCGGAGCTTGTGTGGGCGCCCAAATCTCGCAACGGTCAGTCCGCACGTCTGCGACGCAGTTCATTGGCTCCAGCGTCGCGTGGGCAATGAGCGGAGCGTGGTAGATCGCCTCGACTTTCGTCGGTGCGGAAGCATAGGCAGTTTCAGCGTTGCCTTCGTAATCATCGATCGAGCCGCGGGCTTGTGCCGCTTCTTCGAACGATTGCCAGATGGCCGCGCTGCTCTGGTTTGCGTACTGGCCTTCATCCCACTTGATGCTCAACGCCTTCCGGCCTTCGAAGGCAGCCCACGTTGAATTAGCGACGACGGCTATTCCAACATCGAGCTGGATGACATCGCGGACGCCGGGAACTGTCTTGGCTTTCGAGGCATCAAAGCTCGCAACTTTTCCGCCGAACACAGGACTCTTTTCGATTGACGCAAACACCATGCCTGGAACGCGGATATCGATACCGAACTTCGCGCTTCCGTTAACCTTCGACGGTGTGTCCAGCTTCGGCATTCGTTTCCCAAGGAGCTTGAAATTCTTTGGATCCTTGAGCGGGACTTGAGTCGGAACGGGAAGCTTTGCCGCAGCCGTCACCAGATCACCGTACGAGAGCTTCTTGCCGGAGGAGTGAACGACCATACCGTTTTCAGCGCGGCACGCTGATTTGTCGACGCTCCACGTCTGAGCTGCAGCGGCGATGAGAAGCTCACGTGCTGTTGCACCGGCTGTCCGGAGCGTCTGCCAAGAACCGCGGACGCTGAAGCTTCCGCCCGTCGTCATGCTTCCGTACTTCGTCGGATGTGCATTCGCCTGCTCGATCCGTATCTTCTTCCAATCTGCCTCAAGTTCTTCCGCAACGATCATCGGCATGGATGTATGCACACCCTGTCCCATTTCTGAACGAGCGACGGTGACAGTCACGATACCGTCAGTATCGATTTTCAGCCAGGCGTTCGGCGCGAAGGTCGTGCCTTCGGCAGTCGTAGATTCAAGCAACTCGCTTTTTGCCGGGAGATAGAATCCCAGGACGAGTCCTGCTCCAGCAACGGTTGTGATTTTGACGAAGTCGCGGCGGGAATATGTTGTCGAGGTATTCATCGCTTAGCTCCTTTCTGCTCGGCGGCCCTGTGTATCGCACGGCGAATGCGGGGGTAGGTGCCGCACCGGCAGAGAATTCCTTTCATCACGTCGTCGATATCCTTGTCTGTCGGGTAAGGCTTCTCTTTGAGGAGCGCTGCGGCAGCCATAATTTGGCCGGGTTGACAATAGCCGCACTGTGGAACATCTTCTTCGATCCACGCCTTTTGCAAAGGATGGCTCAGATCGGTGAA
>JBBTCR010000367.1:0-15111 GCA_038043105.1 Bacteroidota bacterium | reverse complement strand
ACAATTCACTGCTCGTTTTCACCCTTCCCGGCCATTTCTTTCTCCTCTGCGCTCCCTCCGTTTGCGCTCCTTCTCTGAAGCATGTGTCCCACCAGTGCGATGAGCCCGAGTGCAGACAACGCGGAGAGCGTCTGCCAGTTCAAAGCTTCCCCGATACTTGAGGCGCCCACGCTCCCTTCGATCGCCTTCGCATAGAGGAATGCCTTGATCGCAATAGCACAGAGAGTCGCCGCCATGAACTTTCCGATAGGTATTTTCAGCAGTCCAGCACCATAGTTGATGAGTCCGTGCTGAGAACCGGGAACGATGCGGATGGCGAAGAGACTGGCAAAAGTGGAGTGCCGCTCGAGAAACTTCGTCACCCGGTGCTCACGGAACCGCTCCACCCAGGGACCACCCACGTAGCGGGCCGCGCTGTACCCCGCGGCCGTTCCGGCAGCGCTCCCCACACAGATAATCGCGGTTGCCTCGAGCGGGGCAAAGAGGAGAGGGGTGACGAAAAAGAACAACGATCCTGGAAGCGCGAAGGCCCACGCAGCGGTCATGGCAGATATGATCAGTAAGGGCGTCAGAGGGTTCTGGCCCAACTCGCGTAACCGTTCAACACGGATTTGCTCTCCCAGTCCGCTCTTCTCAAAGAGAATGAACAGGACGAACAGTAAGAGGAGCGTTACCAGTGAACGGTACTTTCTTCGACGCTCGTCCGGCGTTTTTCTCTGTTGTGCCATGCACTCCACGATATTCTTTGAGCTCACACCCCAATCCAAGAGGAAAATGATGCTCAAAATTCTGAATGATTTCAAGGCATTTTTCTACGCGTTGATGATTTTATTGATGCGCGTTCGATTTTGGGGTATATTAACGAACGCGGAACGCTGATCGCTGGAGGGATCTTTCCGCACGTATTCCGCATTCTGCACTTCACAACCTGCAACTGATATGTGGGAATGGCTTTTTGGCGCGGCTCTGATCCTATTTTTTGTCCTGCTCAACGGCTTCTTCGTAGCAGCGGAGTTCGCCATCGTGAAGGTCCGTGCGACGCAGATCGAGCCTCTCGCGGCGAAGGGCAACTGGCGCGCAAAGGTGGCTAAAGACGTCATCACGCATCTCGACGCATACCTCTCCGCCACCCAACTCGGCATTACGATGTCAAGCCTTGCCCTTGGCTGGTTGGGTGAGCCGCTCGTGGCAGATCAGCTTCGACCCTTGCTGGGCAATTTCGGGATCGCTAAACCGGAGATCGTCACCGGCGTCTCATTCGGTGTTGCCTTCGCCATCATTACCTTCTTGCATATTGTCCTCGGCGAGTTGGCGCCGAAATCCTTAGCCATCCAGAAAGCAAGCGCCACCGCGCTCTGGACCGCCTATCCTCTCAAGCTGTTCTTTCTCGTCTTCAGGCCGATCATCTGGTCGTTGAACTCGCTCGCGAACGCGATCCTTCGAGTCATTGGCATCCAACCCGCGGGAGAATCCGAGCTGCTGCATTCCGAAGAGGAATTGCGTCTCCTGCTAGCACAGGAAAAGGGGGTTTCAGTTGCCAGTAAGAACATTGTCCTGAACGCAATGGACTTCCGGCGCAAGCAGGCACGCCATTCTATGGTCCCGCGAACCGAGATGGTCACTCTTTCTCTCCTAGCCCCGGCGCAAGAGAACCTGAACATCATGCGTACGAACAAGTTCTCTCGCTATCCTGTCTATAAGGACTCGATTGACAATATCATCGGGGTCATCTATATGAAGGACATTTTCAAGCACGACCGACACCTGAAGGATGATTTCACCATCGAATCCGTACTCCGTGACGCGACCTTTTTGCCCGAAACACTCACCCTGGAACGAGTTCTGGAGACGATACTTCAGCGAAAGACCCACATGGTGATTCTCGCCGACGAATATGGCGGGACGGCCGGACTCATTACGCTGGAGAATGTGCTTGAGGAGCTCGTCGGACCGATTCAAGATGAGTACGACCGGGAGCTGCCGGAGATTGCGAAGATCAGCGATGATGAGTTCATACTCGACGCAAGCCTCACGACGAATGACGTTGAACGGTTGATTAACCAAGAGTTGTCCCCGAAGGACATTCTCTCCATCGGTGGGTTCGTGTTGGAACAGCTCGGTCACATTCCGATAAAAGGTGAGAGCGTTCAAGTCAGCGGGATCGAGTTTACCGTGGAACAGGTAAGCGACCGCGTGATAGATCGTGTTCGGGTTCGACGTCTGCCGCCGTCGAGGGAAGGAGAGGAAAGTGAAGGATCGTAGCTCCCATCTCACGAGGTTCTGAATATCTCTTCCCCCAACATCTGGAGCAAACCAACGATGAAGCACCTCGTCCATATCTGCTTGGCAGTACTCATTCTTCACGCGACGGTCATCTCACAGCCTAAGGTTCCACAGTGGGCAAAAGACGCCATCTGGTATCAAATCTTCCCGGAGCGGTTCCGCAACAGTGACCCGGTGAATGATCCAACCGCGGCAGACCTCGAGCTCGCTCCGGAACGAGGATGGCGCATCTCGCCGTGGACGAGCGATTGGTACAAACTTCAGCCGTGGGAGGAAAAGCACAGCAAGAATTTCTTCGACAACGTATTCGAGCGTCGCTACGGCGGGGACCTTCAGGGTGTGCTGGACAAGCTCGCCTATCTCGCCGACCTCGGCATCAACGCGATTTATTTCAATCCCGTCTTCGATGCAATTTCGCTTCACAAGTATGACGCTTCGACCTACCATCACATTGACAAGAACTTCGGTCCCGCTCCACAAGGTGACCTGGAGTTGATGAGGCAGGAGACGGATGATCCAGCGACCTGGAAGTGGACAGCAGCCGATTCACTCTTTCTGAAACTCGTCAGAGAGGCTCACAAACGAGGAATCCGAGTTATCATCGATGGCGTCTTCAACCACTGCGGGACGAGGTTTTGGGCGTTTCAAGATGTGATCAGGAACCAGCAGAGTTCACGATATGCTGAATGGTTTGATGTCAAACGCTGGGATGATCCGGCCACGCGGGACAATGAATTCGATTACAAAGGCTGGTGGGACATAAAAATGCTCCCCGAATTTCGCGAGGTGGAGGGCGGATTTGCCAAACCCGTTTGGGATTATTTCTTCAACATTACACGGCGATGGATGGATCCGAACGGCGACGGCGATTCCTCCGACGGCATTGATGGCTGGCGCCTCGATGTTGCGAACGACGTCTCTCACGTGTTTTGGAAAGGGTGGAGAACGCTGGTAAAGTCCGTCAATCCCAACGCATACATCGTCGGGGAAATTTGGGATGATGCGTCCAACTGGCTTGCGGGCGATCAGTTCGACGCGGTGATGAATTACCGATTCGCACGAGCGGTGGTGCGTTTCTTCATCGACACGGGAGCAGGCAAATATACCCCCTCCGACTTTGACAAAGAGTTAGCTGATGTTCGCAAGAGCTATCCAGCCGAGGTCAACTACATTCTCCAAAATCTCATCGATAGCCACGATACTGACCGCCTCCCCTCGATGATCGTGAACCCGAACCGCAAGTATGACGATCAGAACGGTCTGCGCTGGAATCAGAACTACGACGTCAGCAAACCGACGGCAAAAGCGAGACAGATACAGAAACTCATTGTGCTTTTCCAAATGACGTACCTCGGCGCTCCGATGATCTACTATGGCGACGAAGCCGGTATGTGGGGAGCCGATGATCCTGACGATCGCAAACCGATGGTGTGGCCCGAGCTGACGTATGACAACGAGAAGATGCACCCGGTCCCCGGTAAGATGCGGATGAACGATGTGGTGAGATTTGACAAGGAGCTTTTTGACTACTACAAGAAGCTCGTGCAGATCCGCAAGGAGAATGTTGCATTGCGGCGGGGCGACTTCACAACGCTACTTGATGACGACAACAATGATGTCTACGCGTTTCAACGGAAGGCGGGTAACAACGAGATCATCGTTATCATCAACAACAGCGAGCTGGAGCAGGTCGTTGGCATGAGATTGATCGGGGCGCGGAGCTACCGTGAGGCGTTGACGGGCGTGACGGTCGAGGGAACAGACCGACTTGTGACTGCCCTCAGGCCGAAGTCAGCATCTATCCTTGCTCGCGTGAAATAACGACCCCGGTGTTGTCCGGCGATTCAGCGCCTTGAGTTGGCCGACAGTTTATGGTTGCTGAACAAATTCTTTCCACATCGATTCATTGATCACAAACAGCGCAGATGATATGTCGCTCCTGACGGAGCTCAATAATTCTTTGTTGGGCAAAGCTACAAACGTCTCGTCCCTAACGGGACTCAAAAGGCGATATGAAGTCAGCTTGATCTCGTCGCTCCGTAGGAGCGGAATGTTTTTGGATTCTCCAAACCAAGATCGATCGAGCCCCAGTCCCAAAGGGATCCCCGCCCGACTACGTCGTTCGGGCGGGCCGTACAGCGGGACGGGGCGGTATGTAATCCCTTCAAGGAATCTGAACCGTCTTGATGAGATGGAAAAAGACTTCTGCAATCGCCACAACTCCCGAAAAACACGGATTTTTTATGACGCGCAGAGCTCGTTAAGCTGGTCTTGAACCGTCGAATCTTACGGACTTGACACTCACGCGGAAACTCGTAACTTGAGCATGGTACAATTTCGATAGAGGACATTGCCATTATCCTCGATCCTTGGTGCTAAGTCTTTCGACCGACGATGGTACAACCAGGTTCCTCACGGCCCGCGATTTTCCTTTCTTCGCTTTGCTCCTTTGGTGCAGTTCTCATCCTGAACCTCATCGATCTCTCGCTAGGTTCTGCCCTTCAGCAAGAAAAAGAATTTGAAGAGCGCCGCCTGAGAATGGTACAGACGCAAATTGCCGAGCGAGATATCTCAGATCTCGCTGTTCTTCAGGCGATGCGGCGTGTTGCGCGACACCAGTTTGTTCCACCGGATCTCGTCCGCGAAGCATATGAAGACCGTCCGCTGCCGATCGGTTATGGTCAAACGATCTCTCAGCCGTACATCGTCGCGCTGATGACTGAATTGTTGGCGCTGAAGCAAAGCCACAAGGTGCTCGAGATTGGAACGGGATCAGGGTATCAAGCTGCAGTTCTCGCGGAGATTGTCGATTCAGTCTGGACCATAGAGATTGTGCAACCGCTTGCGAAATCGGCTGAAGAGCGACTGTGGAGATTGGGGTATGGGAAGGTGCAGGTGCGTTGGGCTGACGGCTATTATGGTTGGCCAGAGCACGCCCCTTTCGATGCGATCATCGTCACCGCTGCTGCTGAGCACATTCCTCCGCCGTTGATCCAGCAGCTTCGGGATGGCGGCCGGATGGTGATCCCGATCGGTCATCCCTTCTTCGTTCAGAATCTCGTGGTCGTCGAAAAACGCGCAGGCAAGATTACGACGCACAGCATCGCGCCCGTCCGGTTTGTCCCGCTCACAAGACAGCAATGACACCTCGCCTTGCGTGGATCGTAGGATTACTCTCAGCCGCGCTCCTCGGATTTCAGTTGTCGCTGATGCGCATTCTTTCCTACGCGCAGTGGTATCACTTCGCGTATATGATCATCAGCGTTGCGCTTCTCGGTTTTGGCGTAAGCGGAACGCTCCTCTACCTCTTTCGATCTTCTCTTCTTCGAAGGGCAAATCTCGCCGTTGGAGCGGCAACCAGCCTCTGCTCTCTCTCGCTGGTTCTCTCACCGCTGCTCGTGTCACAACTCTCGCTTGATCCCTTCTTCATGGTTTGGGATCCTGTGAGGTTCTGGCAGTTGCTTCTCTTTTACATTGTGGCGTTTCTTCCGTTCTTCTTCGGCGCCACGGTCGTCGGTCTTTCTTTTGTCATTCATCCCGATCGGGTGGGGCGACTCTACTTCTCGAACCTCATTGGGTCGGCAATCGGTAGTCTTGGTGCGGTTCTTCTGATGGAGTGGGTTTATCCTCACCATCTCCCATACGTGATGGCACTCGTCACGGTTCCGGCGATCGTGCTGGCAGCGTACGGTCTCGGACGAACACGTGTGCTGCTGATTGGCATGCCTGTTCTCGTGATGGCGGTGTTTCTGATTGTGCCGCTCCCGCGCCTCGAACGATCACAATATAAGGGGCTGTCCAAGACTCTCTTACTGCCGGATGCTCGGATTGTGCACGAGAAGGTGAGTCCGCTTGGTGTGCTGGAAGTGGTGGAAAGCTCCGCGCTTCGTTATGCGCCGGGAATGAGCTTGTCGTATCAGGGAGCGATTCCCAACCAGCGTGGGGTGTTCAGCGACGGAGAATGGCTGGGATCAATCCTGGATGTGCGCGATACGTCTGCCCTGAGCATGCTCGAGCATTCGATTTTCTCACTGCCGTATCGGCTGCGGGAGCTGCCGCGAGCGCTCATCCTAGGGTCGGGAACGGGCAACGACATCCATTTAGCTTTACACAACAGCGCACAGTCTGTGACCGGCGTGGAGATGAACGGAGGATTGCTAGATCTGCTGGCTGAAGCGTACAAGGATGAATCGGCGGATCTCGTCCAAGACGAGCGTGTGAGCCTCGTCGTTGGAGAAGGTCGGTCATTCCTTGCGCGCCTGACTGACCCGTATGATGTCATCATTGTGCCTGTTCTCGACGGATTCGTCGCCTCAGCGGCGGGAACGCATGCTCTCTTTGAGAACTACCTGTTCACGGTCGAATCGTTCCAGACGATGATCGATCGGCTGACAGACAATGGGGTTCTTGTTGTTCATAGCTGGATGACGTTTCCACCGCGAAGTCCACTGAAGACCATCGGGATGATGTTCGAGGCAATGAAATCCATCGGGATCAAGAATCCCGAGCAACACTTCGCGGCGATACGAAGCTGGAACTCCTTTTGCGCTGTGACAAAGAAGGAACCCTTCACAGCAGGCGAGCTTCAGTCAGTGCGGAAATTCTGCGATGAGAATGCATTTGATTTGGTGTACCTGCCAGGAATTCAGCCGGGCGAAGTCAATCGATACCATGTACTGACGCCACCGTATCTCTACGAAGCAACGATGGCAATCATCAACGGTCAGGAACGAGAGTTCGCCGATCGTTATCCGTTCTCTATTGAACCGGCGACGGACAACCAACCGTACTTCTCGCATTTCTTTGAGTGGAAAAGACTTCCCGATCTGATGAAGGCGTACGGGGCGACGCAGGCGACGTTCTTTGAGCTTGGCTACGTTCTTTTGCTTGTAACGTTTGTGCAGCTCGCACTGCTGAGTTTCGTCTTCATCATTCTCCCTCTGCTCGTGAGACGTGTGCAGCGCCCCCCACGGGGAACGCTCCTGCAAACTATTCTTTATTTCGGTTCCATTGGATTTGGATACATGTTCGTCGAGATAGTGATGATTCAGAAGTTTGTTCTGTTTCTCGGCCATCCGGTCTATTCTGTATCGGTCATCATCGCTTCGATGCTGGTGTTCTCGGGAGTTGGGAGTTATGTTTCCGAACGTTTTGCGGAACGCAGTTCCAAAATGTCACGGATCGCTTTCATTGGAATCATTCTGCTGTTGTCGCTGCATGCTGTCTTCCTTCCTCCGGTACTCTCAGCGCTCCTGCCCTTGTCATTCGGATGGCGACTGATTCTCTGTGCGCTTTTGCTCGCTCCACTTGCCTTTCTCATGGGCTTTCCCTTCCCGCTTGGCCTCAAAGCTATCTCACAACAATCTAGCTCGCTCGTCCCGTATGCCTGGGGTGTCAACGGATACTGCTCGGTGATGAGTGCAAGCATGGCTGTGCTGCTGGCGATTGAGCTTGGATTTGTTGTCCTCTTCATCCTGTCAATTCTCATGTACAGCTTGGCGGCACTTTTCTCCACCGCTCGCGCTCGAGGTCCCTTGGGCTCACCCTCTTTAGCCCGCTGAGTCGCCATCTTCCCATTTCCACAGCTTTTCGCAGAGACTTGACATTAAGTGCAAAAAACGTAACATTTGGCTGGTCGCAAGCCTCTGCGAGCCCAAGACCGTTCATTTCCATTCACCGGCTCGCTCACGCAATGTGCCGGGGGAATTCACCGGCTTGCTGCAACATATTTCTCATCCGACCAAGAGAACAGCACTTATCCCAACAAATCCACTGCTCGCCCACTTGTCCAGGGAGGTCTCCGTGCGAAAAGAGCGAAGGCTCGGTTTGGCGCTCTCGGGGGGAGGGTTCCGCGCGTCGTTTTTCCACATTGGTGTCCTAGCCCGACTCGCTGAGCTCGATCTTCTTCGACCCATTGAAGCCATCTCCACCGTTTCCGGCGGTTCCATCGTTGGCGCGCTGTACTATCTCCATCTGAAATGCCTGCTGGAGTCCGCTCCCGACAACAAGATTAGCCCACAAGCCTATGTCGACATGGTGAAGATCATCGAGGATCAATTCCTCGACGGCGTTCAGCATAACCTTCGCACGCGAGCGTATGCAGACTTCAGGAAGAACTGGAAGATGATCACGAGCGGGGGGTTCTCGAGAAGCGATCGGATGGCTGAACTCTACGAGGAGTTCTTCTACGATAGGATGTCACCGCATCCGCGCGTGTGCCTCCACGAGCTAAAGATCCAGCCTCCTGACGGTCCGAAGAATTTTTACCCGCGGAATGACAATAGATCCCGAAAAGCAAAGGTCCCAATGCTGATCATCAACGCGACGACGCTCAACTCGGGTCGCAATTGGCAATTCTCGGCTGTTGATGCGGGCGAGCACGAGCCGAAATCACGTGAGGAACGTAATCGATCCGATGAGTACGATAAGAGCGTTCTCTTCGAAGCAATTCGATACGATGACACATCGCTTCCCGAAAAATATCAACGTATACCACTCAGCATCGCCGTCGCTGCTTCAGCATGCGTGCCGGGAATTTTCCCTCCGCTGCCACTGACGGGTCTCTATCCAAACGTGATTCCGAAGCTTGTTGATGGCGGTGTTTTCGATAACCAGGGCATCTCAGCCCTCTTGTACGAAGGCTGCACAGATGTCATCATCAGTGACGCAAGCGGGCAGATGAATGATGAGAACAAGCCGGGGTCCGGAATCTTCAGCGTGGTCCCGCGAGCGAATAGCATCTTGATGGACCGTATACGAGATTCGGGATTTACTCTTCTGGACCACCTACGAGAGGCAGGAAAACTCCACACGTATATCAATTTGCACCTCAAAGACGAATTCGTTGTCGACAAACTCAAGCCGCGACAGACGAAGAAAAAGCCGGAAGACCTCGTTCCAGAACGCCTATCCTACAAGATCAACGGGCAAATTCAACTGCTGCTCTCTGCCGTGCGCACCGACCTCGACTCGTTTACGGAAGTCGAAGGCTGTTCACTGATGTCCAGCGGTTACGCGATGGCCGATCGAAAGATCCTCCCTTCTTGGCAAAACGCTTTCGGCTCCAACAAGAAGTTTGCTAAGGATCTCAAGCGTCAGAGAAGATCGTTCTGGCAGTTTGAGGACATTCGCTCATTCATGGAGGCGTCGGAGCCGGATGCAGATTACATGCGCCAGCTTACCGTGAGCCGTGAAAGGATGTTCAAGGCGTACCGCCTGAGGCGAGGCCTCATTTCATTGGGTTTGTTGATCGGGCTTATCGGTCTCCTCGGTCCTGCGGCATTGGTGGCGGCTCTCTGGTACGTCATCTCCGCATTTTCGCTGTGGAATATTGTGCTGGCGCTGGTGTTGGTGTCTCTCGCGACCGGAATTATCGCCGCAGGTATTAATGCGCGGTGGATCAAATATTTGTGGGAAGAGTTCGTGCTGCGATATGTCGTGACCGCTGCGGCTGCTCTCTTCGGATCGCTTGTCGCCAAGCTTCATCTGATGTGGATTGAGCCGAAGTTCCTGGCGTATGGAAAACTCAGTCGCCTCCGGCAACGGTCGCGGGGGTGAAGGACGAGCCCGCTAACGGCGGGAATTGGCTTAGCAGCTGGAATCCGGCCTCGCGTTTTTGATTCTGGGCAGATATCGAGGTAGTGGACACCGTTGCGAAGTCACTCGAGCGCGTCGAGAGAACAGTCAATGGAAATCATTCGGGGCGATGTCATCGATTGAGCTATCTGTAGTTGGGATGTTTGATTGGGAGAAGAAAGCAGGGTTGGTAAGAGAATTCACGTGTAATCGCTGAACACACGCACGTCGCTGCAAAGGAGGTGATAACAATGAAACTGCTTGAATTGGGTGAGCTCTTCGCTCTTCCCATTCAGTCGGCCGTGAAAGCACAGAATCTTGCTCACCAAGAAACGCTGTTCTTCATAGATCAATTCGGCATCGAGGATGGTAAAGCGAGGAGCTTTCGGTTGAAGACAGAGCGGACAGTGGAGATGATCGATCCGAAAACTGGAAGTAGCACGCCCAGACTAGAGATTGAGCCGTTTGAACTCAGCATCCCACTCCTTGCGATGCTTTCACCTCCCGTGATGTCATTAAAGGAGATGAACGTTGAATTCGCCGTTGAGGTTGTGGAGCCAAAGACAGAGGATATCAAATCACCTTTGGTGCCATCGAAACTTATGGGAAAATCTCTTTCCTCATCAAGGTCTCTTCTGACGCCGTTAGGGCAGTCCAATCCTACAACGATGAAGGTGAACATGAAGATTGTGCGCGAGACGCCCGAAGGGATGGCTCGGCTGGGCGATCTGTTAACGGAACTGCTAAGCGGAAGGCCACAGTCGGCTGAGCAGCCGAAGAAAGGCGTTCCGGTAGCGAAGGTCCATGGGATTGGGAGTGAAACCGCGGCTATCCTTGAGGGGAGAGGTATTCACACCGCGACTGATCTCGTATCGGCTACTGAGACCAAGGAGGCTATCGATGTGCTCGCAAAGGCCGTTGGTGTATCGGCAAAACGAATCGTTGAATGGAGAGAGAAAGCAAAGCTGATGAAAGAACAACAACCTTAAATCCTGAAAGGAGATAAGCCATGGCAAACATTCCAGCAATACTGAGGGATTTACCTCTTGAGCATATCATAGGCGCGCCCTTGCAGGCGGCAATCAAGGCTCAAGCGCTGGCGGCGAGAACTACTGTGGACTTCATCAAGGACGTGGGCTTGAAGGCCGTCGCGGCGACTGACCTTGCCCAGACAGCACTGCCATCAGGTGCTACGGCGGACCCTGCCAAGGGCGACGACGCACCCGATGGCGATGCCACCAAGGGGTATGAAGCTCGATACGTAGAGTTCAAGTTCGATCGAATAGTGGAAGAGCAGCTGGTGATCCCGCCGGCTTCTGGATCGCCCGCGGGAACACCCTCGACAACAGCAACACGTCACACGCTCGTCCCTTCGCGGTTGACGGTTCCGCTCCTGTCCATTGTTCCGATTCCGTTCATTCGGGTCAGTGATATGAACATAAGCTTTGAGTACTCGATCAAGGATATTGCCACGTCGGAATCGAAGTCGGAGAAGAACGTAAGCGCAGAAGTAAAGGGAAAGTACTGGTTTGTCAGCGCGACCGTGAAGGGCAGCTATACAAATCAGTCCGTGAACAAGCGCGAAACGGATCAACGAGCAACGCTCAAGATCACCGTCAACGCTGTGCAGGACAGGATGCCCGAGGGGCTCTCCAAGGTTCTGGATATGCTCCACGAGAACATGAAGGTAGTACCGTTGTCTTCCGGATCGGTGATTGCTCTTCCTCCACCGCCTTCGAGCTGATCCCGGAAGTTTCAGTTTCCGGTGTGCCTGCTATTCACGATTAACGGTGAGGGAGACACAAGCTCGTCTCCCCCCAGTCATTGTGTTCTTGAAAGGGGGTAGCTATGCCTAACGAGTCAGAGGGGATCAGCTTGGCAGCGGTCGTTAATGGGCTCCTCCAGGCGCTGAAAGACGCGAAACACGCGGGAGATCTCGAAAGCGCACGTCTGGCTGAAGTCTATAAGAATGAGAAAGGCCTCTCGTCGTTTGCTGTTCCTGCATTTGCGGTCTCTGATGTGGAGGTGGAGCTGAAATGTTCGGTCCTCGAGCCTCCTTCAGATGCCGTTGCGAAAGGGCAACCAGGGGCCTTGAAGGTCATTGTTTCCTCCGACCGCCTCAAGGGATTGGAGCCTCATCAAATCAGCCTGCTGAAATTCAAGATCAATGCGGTCAACTTACGGGTTTTCGAAGAGCCCGAAGAGTAGAATCTATTGGAGATGGGCGCCAGATGATAACACGTGAAGCTGTGATTCGCAATGCCAGAGACTATCTGAATGTCCAAGTATGGACACCTCTTGTGGACAGCGCAGTGTTTAATTCTGCCATTTCCCATCACACGTTTCATAGCGCGTTCACGATCGGCGAGGAAAATCAAGCAACAAGAACGTCCCGGATGAGAGAGTACGCCGTTATTCCCTATGTCTACGGCGGGTTTGACACAAGGACGGGATTCTCAGGTAGGGTTGCCGCTCGCGTCTGCCCGGGAGGTTGGGACAAAGCGTCGGGCGACGGGACAAAGCACTGGTATGATTCTGCTGCCGCTGATCTGCCTGGACACGGGTATGCTGACAGGGTGCCTCGAACGTTGGCGGGGATCGATTGTTCCGGCTACGTCTCACGCTCTTGGGGTTTGGCCGGGAAAGAGAACACGAGTTCTCTCCCGACCCTCTGCCTCAGGATTGGTAGGAATGATCTGAAGCCGGGCGACATCTTGAATCGCAGGAGGAATCATGTCCGGCTCTTTGATCGGACTGACGGGGGTGATCGCGTGGTGGTGTACGAAGCCGCGGGCGGAGGGCGCACGAGGCCTTTTCGGCATGATGATGAATTCGGACGCGTGGTTCACCATTCGATACCATGGGACCCCCGCTATGTTCCACTGTCGTCATTTCCTCAGTTCTCAGATCTAAGTCCTGGACCGGCGACCTACCGAGCGGAGGCATTCGAACAACCGAGCATTAGCGCGCGTTGCAGGGGGAGCGGGGATGTTGAAGTCCTCTCGATGGGCGTCGATGGGCAATCGATGCCTTTTACGACACGACGATTGGGGGACGCGATTGAGACCAGTTGTAGATCGTCTGCGACGTTCGCGAGTGGTAGGCACACGATAGAGGTTGCAGCCGTCAACCGCGTTGGAGGGCAGTCATTCCACGATCGGTTTCGTTGGGAATTTGATCTCGCTTAACGGGAATGTCTAGAGCAATAAAGGGAGTCTAATCATGATAACGGAAGAAGCTAAGAAGCTGATTGAGCGCGTTGTGAACGTCTTCGAGACGGGAACGCCTCAAGGAAGATATGACAAAGTCACGATCTATCCTGATGGAAAGGACAAATCGCTGCAAATCACCTACGGACGCAGCCAGACGACGGAACAAGGGAACCTCGTCAAACTCATCAGGCAGTATGTCGACAACGAAGGCGTCTTCGCAGAGGGCTTCGCTCCGTATCTCGCTCTCATCGGAAAAAAATCCTTGGTGAAAGACGAGAAGTTCAAATCGCTCCTCCGGAGAGCTGCTCGCGAAGATGAGAACATGCGCAAGACACAAGACAGCTTTTTTGATTTGCTCTACTACCAGCCAGCGTTTCAGTTTTTTGACACGAATCGCTTTACGCACCCTTTGGGTCTGCTGGTGATCTACGACAGCTACATTCACTCCGGCAGGGTGCCGGATTTCTTGAGAAAGCGATTCGGGGAATATCCTCCCTCTAAGGGAGGAGATGAAAAGAAGTGGATGTCGTCGTATGTCGATATCCGGCATCAATGGCTGAAGTACCATTCGGATCCTCTCCTGCAGAAAACAGTGTATAGAACGCAGTGCTTCAAAGACCAGATTGCTGCCGAGAACTGGGATCTTGACAAGCGGCCGATCGTGGCTAATGGTGTGGCTGTCGAAGTAACGTGAAACAATCCTCTTGAGATGAATTGATTGGACCACATGGAAAGAGCTTCATAAAGACCTGACTTTACAGGCGAGTCTTCAACAAGAAGGAGGTACGCCATGCTTGACATTCTCGATGCCATTATTGCCACGGCGGCTGTGGCACTGGGTCTCAGCCTGATCGTGCAGGCGATCCAGCAAATTCTTAAACAGTGGTTGGATTGTAAGTCCAACTACATGCGATTCCAGCTGCTGGCAATGTTCAACTCGGCTCAGACGACATCGTCCTCCGGCAAATTCAGTGGCCTCAAGCGGATCACCAAGATGGCGGAGGAGGTTGACGAGCGCGCACAGAGCATCGTCGATCAGCTTGAAGGGGCTGTGAAAAGCTTTCGCTACAAAGACCTTGAGCTCCTCGAAAAGATGAGCCTCGAGGACATGAAGCGCATCGTCGGATCGCTCCCGATGTTTGCGAAAGCCAAGGAGGAGTTCAAAAAGGTTGAGAAGGAAATCGAAACGTGGTTCGAGATCACCATTCGGGCATTCCAAGACCTGTATGAGCGACGGATGAAGCTGTGGTCCTTCATCATCAGCGCGGTGGTCGTTGTTGTTCTCAACGCGAACCTTCTGGAAGTCTATAGAGAGTTTTCGACGAATAAAACTGTTCGGGATGCGGCTGTTGTGATGGCGGAGAAATTCGTCGCAATACCGCGTGACTCTCTCCTTGTTAAGGAAAAAACCGATGCCGGCGAATCAACGTATGTCGTCGCCAAACCAGATTTGCTCATCGTAGCAGAAATTCAGAAATCGCTTTCGGACATTCAGGAGGTCGCCGGTTCAAAGACATTTCAGATGTTCCGGTGGACCAAGGAACGCCGTGCTCCGTTATTCAGTGAAGGTCTGAGTCCCCAGTGGTTTAGAAGCTGGATCAAGGCAATTCTTGGTTGGCTCTCGATGACCTTGCTGGTGAGTCTCGGCGCGCCGTTTTGGTATGACTTTCTGAAAGCCGTGATGGGAATAAAAGAAAAACTGAAAAAGTAAAAAGGAAAAAAGTGAGAAGTGAGAGAGGGTGAGTGGGGGAGAGGATGAGGGAATGAGTGAATGAGGGGATGAGGGAATGAGGGGATGAGTGCGTGAGAAAATGGAAAGCAGCAGTTATGAATAGGAGGAAAATCAATGGCACGGCCAGGAGAACGAACAGATATTGAGCAAAAGATCGAGTGCGTTGCCAACCGGATTGTCCGCGGCAAGCTCGCCAAGGACAATCGGGAGGTGAAGGTCTATCGGGTGAACAGAGACCTCGCGGTGCTCGCCTCCGCTCTTGGAAGCGCGGGCATCGGTCATCCCATCTTAGCGGTGTTAGGTGATCAG
>JBBTCR010000366.1:0-1307 GCA_038043105.1 Bacteroidota bacterium | reverse complement strand
CGCGCGTGAGCGGCTCGATCTCCTGCTCGATCCCGGGAGTTTTGAGGAGATCGGGATGTTCGTTCAACACCGGTCAAGTGACTTTGGGCTGGACAAACAGAAATATCTGGGCGACGGCGTCGTCACGGGACGCGGAAGGATCGGCGGGAGGGATGTGGTTGTGTTTAGCCAGGATTTCACGATCTTCGGAGGCTCATTGTCCGGAGCGCACGCCGAGAAGATCTGTAAAATTATGGACCTTGCCCTCAAGCTGGGTGTTCCGGTCATCGGGCTCAATGACTCCGGGGGTGCGCGAATTCAGGAGGGGGTAGTCAGTTTGGGGGGCTACGCGGACATTTTTCTTCGAAATACGCTGGCATCGGGAGTGGTGCCGCAGATATCCGCTGTTCTTGGTCCCTGTGCAGGAGGCGCTGTCTACTCACCGGCCATTACGGATTTTGTCTTCATGGTGAAAAACACAAGCTATATGTTCGTCACCGGCCCTAACGTAGTGAAGACTGTGACCCACGAAGACGTCACGTTTGAGGAGCTCGGCGGCGCTATGACGCACGCGACAAAGAGCGGCGTTGCGCACTTTGCTTTTGACAACGAGGTTGAATGCCTGCAGGCCATCCGGAGGCTGTTTGCCTATCTGCCGCCCAACAATATAGACGACCCGCCAAGAGTGCAGCCAAACGATGATCCCAATCGAATGGACGAGAGCCTTAACTCCATCGTGCCCGAAAATCCCAACAAGCCGTACGATATGAGAGAGGTAATCCGACGCATTGTGGATCGAGCCGAATTTTTCGAGGTACAGGAACTCTACGCGCAAAATCTGATCGTCGGATTTGCCCGGCTTGATGGATACTCGGTGGGGATTGTCGCCAATCAACCATCGGTCCTTGCCGGCGTTCTCGACATCGACGCCTCTATCAAAGGCGCTCGGTTCGTCCGGTTTTGTGACGCGTTCAATATCCCGCTCGTTGTCTTTGAGGATGTCCCGGGGTTTCTGCCAGGAACGGACCAGGAATGGCGTGGTATCATCAAGCATGGGGCTAAGCTTCTGTATGCTTTCTGTGAAGCGACTGTGCCCCGCCTAACAGTTATTACTCGCAAAGCCTACGGCGGCGCGTACGATGTCATGAACTCAAAACACATTCGAGGCGACATGAATTTCGCCTGGCCCTCGGCAGAGATCGCTGTGATGGGACCGAAGGGGGCTGTTGAAATCATCTTCCGCAAAGAAATCGAGCAGGCTTCGGACAAGGAGCAGGCCATCGAGCAAAAGGTGAACGAGTACCGCGAAAAATTTGCCAATCCCTACA
>JBBTCR010000365.1:0-1541 GCA_038043105.1 Bacteroidota bacterium | reverse complement strand
CCGGAGCCTCTCCCTCCACCGCAAGATCCTATCGACGGCCCCTCGCGAATCCAAAACCTCCCGAATCTCATGATCGCCGAATGTCTGAATCAGGAGTTCTCACAGCAAAACTGGATTGACATTCCCGGCGGAATCATGGACCTGTACGCGAAGGCGGGGAGACCAAGGCCGCTCTTTCGCGCGACGAACCTTGAGAAGCGTCTCGATACGCCCGCGAGGATCTACTACAAGAGTGAGTTCTTCAGTCCGACGGGCAGCCACAAGGTCAACACCGCCCTCGCGCAATGCTGGTACGCAAAGCAGCAAGGGTTTGAGCGGGTTACGACCGAGACCGGGGCTGGACAGTGGGGCACAGCGCTTTCGTATGCCGCGGCTGTAACCGGTCTCAAGTGCACTGTCTTCTGGGTCCGCAGCGTCTACAATTGGAAGAAGGATCGCCTGACCTACATGAAGCTCCTGGGGGGAGAAGTCTACGCTTCCCCCAGTCCGGTGACGAACATCGGTAAGGCACTGTACGAGAAAAATCCGGAGCACGTTGGCTCACTTGGCATCGCGATCTCGGAGGGACTGGAAGATTCACAAAAAGATCCGAAGGCAACGTACTGTCTCGGCTCAGTGCTGAATCACGTCTTGATGCACCAGACCATCATCGGTCTCGAGACGCAAAGGCAGTTCGAGCTGTTTGATGATTATCCAGATCTCGTCATCTCGTGTATCGGTGGGGGATCGAATTTCGGTGGATTCGCTTTGCCGTTTGTCAGAGATGTGTTGAAGAAAGGGAAGAAGATCAAGTTCATCGCAGCGCAAAGTCAGGTTGCGCCAAACCTGCAGGGAAAGTATGAGTATGACTTCGCGGACTACGCGGAGATCACACCGATGCTGAAGATGTACACACTGGGCCACAAGGTTGATATGCAGCCGATCAAAGGGGACGGCCTGCGGTACCACGGCTGCTCACCCATCATCAGTTTGCTCCGGCATAAGGGGATCATTGACACCGTTGCATATCCTGCTGATGAAAAGCACGTGTTCGAGAGCGCAAAGATCTTTATGGAAACCGAAGGTTGGCTGCCAGCTCCGGAATCAGCGTATGGAATTTGCTGCGCGATTGATGAGGCGATCAAGTGCCGGGAGAGCGGTGAGAAGAAGGTGATAGCCTTCAACGTCAGCGGCCATGGGTTTCTAGATATTCCGGGATATCGAGCTGTTCTCGGTTTGAGCTAACGAGGCCTTCATTCTTTCAATCTTGAGGTCATCACATGAAGAAGATCACCCTTGTCCTCATTGTGACAGTTCTCGGTGTTTTCGTTGTCGATCTCGGCGTTGGACAGAGCCAGCCGACAATTCTTATCGCGTACTACAGTGCACAGGGACATACCCGCGCGATGGCCGAAGCTGTGGCGAACGGTGCGCGTTCTGTAGCGGGGGTCAACGTCAAGTTAGTCACCGTTGCGGAGGCAACAACGGCTGACGTGCTCGCCGCGGATGCGATTATCGTTGGGAGTCCGGTGTACAGCGCAAATGTCGCGCCGGCAGTGCAG
>JBBTCR010000364.1:0-1400 GCA_038043105.1 Bacteroidota bacterium | reverse complement strand
AGCGCCGCCTCAAAGTCCTTCAGAGCATCCCGGTACTTCTTTGCTTTGAAGCGTTCCTGCCCCCTCAACAAATGCGCGTCGACGTACACATCGTGGATCATCCCTCCACCCTCCCAAATGTGGAAGTGATGATTCTCCAACAAATCGATCGCTTGGTCGTAGCGTCCGAGCTGAACGTAGAGCACGATTTCCCGAGCAAGCGCATCGTCGTATCCCAGAACGGTTGAGTGATTCTTCTCCAGCAGCGCTAGTCGTTTCTCGGCCGGCACTCCACCGGCTTCATACATTTGGTCCAACTCAAGATAGAGCCTTGGATCGTCCGGCTTGCAGGCGACAGCCCTCTCCAGACTGACAATTGCCTTGTTGACGTTGTTCTCGATTCGAGCGTATGCCAGGCCGAGATTTCGATGGACGATGGAGAACGAACTGTCGAGGCTCCTCGACTTCTCCCACTCTCTGATGGCGTTCTCGGGCTGAAGGTCGTAGAAGAGGTTTCCAAGAAAATATGGAGCGCGGGCATCTTTTGGATTCGCTGATGATGCCCGTTGGAGAACGTCAATCGACTCGATGCGAAACGGAAAACAATAGTCCGTCGGCATCGTGCTGGCAAGGTTGTAGTACTCAAGCGCTTTCGCCCGTTCGCCTTTCCTCTCCCAGAGGTAGCCGAGGTAATAGTAGACCATCGGGAATGTTGCGCGGGGCTTCTCGTTCGACCGAACAAGACGGGAGAGAACATCAGTGGCCTCATCCCAAAACCCGCAGTTGCCATAGTCGACAGCCAACTCGAGGTATGATTGGACCTCGCCGCGCATCGTTGCCGTCAGGGCCTTCAATTCGGGTGAGGCGTTCTTTTTCGTTGCCGTAGGGGATTTGGCCAGATAAAACTCGTTTCCCGCCCAGAAGTCGAGCGGATCAAGAGCAAGCACGCTTGAGGCGATTCGTTGAGCTTCATCAAATCGACCGAGCTTTCGAAGCGCCGCTGCCTTCAGATTCAGCGCCTTCGTGTTGAGTGCATTCGAAGAGAGCGAGCGGTCGAGGAATTCGAGAGCTTTCGGGAAATTCCCTTTCCAAGATTCCAGCTCCGCCAATGCGTAGTAGCTCGCAGCTTGCCAGGCCGCGCTCCAGGTGGCCTTGAAGAACGCGTCGAATGCCTCATCGGACTTTCCCTGCGCACGTAAAGCGACCCCAAGATAGTAGAAGGCTTCGCCGTCTTTGGGACTCGTGTAGCTTCGAGTCGCTCGCTCGACGGCGCGTTGAAGTTTCTCTTGCGCTTCTCTGAACATCCCGCGCTTCAGGTAGAGAACGCCAAGCGCCGTGTTGGCGCGGCAATCCCCAGGATCTCTCTTTAATGACTCTTCGTAATAAGGATAGGGTTCGATGGCTGGATTGTAGAACTGCTC
>JBBTCR010000363.1:0-5222 GCA_038043105.1 Bacteroidota bacterium | reverse complement strand
ATGAACGCACCGCGGAGTTGCAAGAAGTGTACCGGGCCACGGCAGACGAGTTGGTGACGTTGCCGAGTCTAGAGGATTTCTCGAGTGCTAACATCTTCAATGAGAACCGTCCCATCAAGGTCATCGATTATCGGCTATTTGCGCAGGAAACATTCCCCTTATGGGTGAGGGAGATGTCAGCCGCGATCCGCAGCAATGGCAACGCACGTCAACTCATCACAGTCGGGCAGGATGAAGGGGGAACGTATGAGAGTCCGAGTTCTCAGTTCTTCTGCGATGCCGTGGATTTCACCTGCCTTCACAACTGGTGGCTGAATGATGATCTCGTGTGGGACAATGTTGTGACAAAGGCGCCGGGCAAACCGAATCTGGTTGAAGAGACGGGTGTGATGTTTTACGAGAAGCTCGATGGCAGCGCATGGCGGACGGAGGAAGAAGCGCGAAATCTTCTCGAACGAAAGTTGGCAATTTCCCTCGGGATCGGCGGAGCTGGGTTTATTGAATGGATTTGGAATACCAATCCGTTCATGAAATCAGACAACGAAGCGGCCATTGGCTTGTTCCGTGTCGATGGCACAGCAAAGCCCGAACTGCGGCCTGTTATCGACTACGCCAAATTCTTTGCCGCTAATCGACATCTGATGAATGGGAAAGAGTCAGAAGAAGTCGTTATGGTGATTCCGCATTCATTCATGTTCTCGACACGGAACTTTGCCACCGAGGCGACGCGCAAGTGCGTCCGCGCAATGTACTATCATTGCAATACACCCATGAGCGCGGTTTCCGAATACCGCCTCAGCTCGTTGAAACACGTGCCGAAGCTGGTGGTCCTTCCTTCGCCAAGAACGATCAACGAGCAAGCATGGACGATGCTGCTGGATCTCGCCACCAAAGGAGCGACGGTGCTGCTGACAGGTGCGTTCGATGCGGACGATCATTGGATGCCTCGTCCCCGTTTGGCCCAGCTTGCCATCAAGGCTGCGACCAAACCAGTGACTCAGGAGGAGTTTCTCGTTATCAATGGAGTGGAACATCTGGTGAGCTTCCGCGGGGAAAAGATCCAACGCGTTGAGAAAGGGGTAGTAGAGAACGAATCCACACCAAACGTCAAGACGCTGGGCCGCGGATCCGGGCAAATTCTCTGGTCTCCAATTCCGGTTGAGGTCTCTGACACATTCGACCCGATCGTTGCCCTCTACAAGTTTGCTCTTAGGCAATCGAAGGTTACAGCAGTCTGCGCGCTGGAGAAGCCAAGTCCATCGGTTCTCATTTCGCCAACAGTTTTTGAGAAGGCGGTTCTTTACACGTGTGTCTCCGAATGTGATCGAGATACCGAGATCAATTTCGTCCATCTTGAATCCCAAACCCCGATTCAGCTTACTGTTCCGGCACAAAGGACAACGCTTGTTTTTGTCGAACGGAAGTCCGGCAAGATCCTCGCTCAGCTTGGCTAACGAATGCTTTGAGATCTAAGTCGTTGAGTTGATGCGAAATGGAGCATCACCTCAAGAAGCTTGCAGGCTCGCGATCGTGCGCATCATCTACAAGCTGCCGCAATACAAAGATCGGAACGACTTCCTCGCTGGTTTCATTGCGCTCAGGAACGATGGTGAAGTTGGTGCCAGCAGCTACGGCAAAGGATTGGAGTATACGTTGCACAAGAACGGCGTGTCCAAGTTGTCAATGCCGAGTATCTGGCGAAATAGAACGTAGACGAGAAGGAAAAACGAAATTGGTTCTTGAAGTCTGCATTGATTCTGCAGAGTCTGCTGTTGCTTCTCGGGAAGGGGGGCATCGCGGGAAGAGTTGTGCGCGAATCTGAATGAAGGGGGAACGACGCCGAGCGCAGGAATGATCGAATTGGCGCGCAAGAAGATTTCGATCGGTCTACATGTTATGGTTCGCCCGCGAGCCGGTGACTTCTGCTATTCCGATCTCGAGCTTGAGGTAATGAGGAGGGATATTCAAATCGCCAGAGACTTAGGAGCAGATGGCGTGGTATTCGGTGTGCTCCATCCCGATCGGACTGTCGATCTCGCTCGAACAAGCGAACTCGTCCAGCTTGCCACCCGATGAACGTGACGTTCCATCGAGCAATGGAGGATGTCATTGGTCTCGGCATCGAGCGGATTCTGACCTCCGGTGGAAAACACTCAGCCTACGACGCAATGGGGGCAATCAGCGATCTCGTGCAGAAATCCGACGGGCGCATTGTGATCATGGCTGGAGCAGGGATCGATGCACACAATGTGCGAGCAATCGTTTCTCAGACTGGTGTGCAAGAGATTCACGTGAGGAACGCTGTGTCCACGATCCGACAGGTCGGTCAAAGGACGGGGGCATTGTTTACCGCACCTCTTTCTGTCGTTCATCCTGCGGCAGTAAGAAATCTGCTCGCGATCATCCAATTTGCAAAGTAAGAGGTTCCCCCAATTCTCACGGCTCGCGCTTGCCGGTTATGAAATGCGTCCTCTACTTGAACGGCTCGAAAAGAACTGCTTGACCGAGGGAGACGGGGGAGCCTTCCGAAGAATGGGAATTCGACAAGTTGTGTCCCCAACTTGTCCGAATTCTCTTGACTTTTTCGGCGAGAAGTGTTTATCTTGGCGTTAGCGTGTTAGCGATAACATCGCCGCAGAATCGTGGTTCCTACCTTTGGCGAGTATTTTCCGCCTCCACTGTGAGCGAGAAGAACTCGCGCGGCGATGGCGAGGAGGTACAAGTCTTCTGAAGAGTGCGGTCCGCGGGGCTCAAATGATCGGAGCTACGGAGGATCCTGCGAGCACATCACTCTTTACGTCCGGTTCCCGTATTCGGCGTGAGCTGTGGTCTCTGAACACAGCCGGCGCATCCTGTTCTCACACATCCAACGCACAACCGTATGCAATCCATTGAGCTGGCATTCTCTGATTGGTTGATCATCGGACTCTACTTCGTTTTCGTGCTCGGCATCGGATTCTATCTGAAGCGGTACACGAAGAGCGAAAATGACTTTTTCCTCGCAGGCAGGAAAAATAGTTCGTGGGTTGCCGGACTCGCGTTCCTCTCGGCGAACCTTGGTGCACTCGAGTTGTTGGGCATGACTGGAAACACGTTCAAGTATGGGATGTATGTTGCGCACTTCTATTGGATCGGTGCAATCCCGGCGATGCTGTTCCTCGGTATCTACATGATGCCGTTTTATTACAGCAGCAAGATTAAGTCTGTCCCTGGATATCTCAAGCTCCGCTTTGATGAGAAGACGCGCGTGCTGAATGGAATTGCGTTTGCCGTCATGACGCTTTTGGTCTCCGGCATCAACCTCTATGCAATGGCCTTGGTGCTGCATACGTTTCTGGGTTGGAATTGGGATATCAGCATGTGGATCTCTGCCGCGACGGTTGCCGCGTACGTAACGCTCAGCGGCCTTCTCTCGGCGATCTTCACAGAGATCATTCAGTTCTTCCTTATCTGGTTCGGACTGTTCCTTGTCTCGATCTTGGGTATCATTGAAATCGGCAGCATCGGTGAAATCTTCAAGCGCGTGGACGATCTCTATCAGGCCGTCTCGTACACAACACTCTGGTCAACGAGTGCGGATCCCTCGCTAAACGGAATGGTCATCACGTGGGGGGGGATTGTTCTTGGGCTGGGTTTTGTCCTCTCCTTTGGTTACTGGACGACAGACTTCCTCGTCGTTCAGCGGGCATTCTCTGCCAAGGATTTGCGCGCGGCGCGCATGACTCCAATCCTCGCCTCCTTCTTTAAGATGGCTGTTCCCTTTATCGTCATTCTCACGGGGCTCATAGCGATTGTATTAGCGAACGACAAGCAGACTGGCTTCGCTTTGTTACGCGACGGAGAACAAGTGAACTATGACTCGGCTCTTCCTCTTCTTATCGCGCGATACTACCCGGCCGGCCTCGTTGGCTTGGGTGTTACGGCGCTGCTTGCAGGGTTTATGGCAGGGCAGGCAGGTAATATCAGTGCGTTCAACACCGTGTGGACCTACGATATCTACCAATCCGTGTTGAACAAGAAAGCGTCAGAAGCGCACCTGCTGTGGATGGGACGCGTCGCGACGGTCGTTGGTATCCTGATCAGTGTGGTTACGGCATACTGGGCAAAGAGTTTCCCAAGCATCATGGACTACATGCAGGCCATTTTTTCCTGGGTGAACGCTCCGCTGTTTGCGACGATGCTTCTCGGCATGTTTGTCAAATGGATCACCCCGAACGGCGCATTCTGGGGACTGCTGGCAGGCATGGGTTCATCCTTCACGCTGTTCCTTGCTGTGAAATTCGAATGGATCGAGACACACGTTATGACCTTATCCAGCGTGGCAAGTGACATGGCAGCGAATTTCTGGCGCGCGTGGTGGGCATGGCTCATCTGCTTTGCTGTGACGATTGTTGTTAGCCTGTTTACCAAACGAAAACCCGATGATGAGCTCGTCGGGCTTGTCAGAGGTCTGACCCCAGGCGTCTCCACAGAGGGAGTCCCGTGGCATCGAAGACCTGAATTCTATGCGATCATTTCCTTGATGGTTGTGATTGCGCTCAACATCTACTACTGGTGAATGGGAGCCTCATATGGACAGCGAACCAAGGAAGATGAAACCTATTTGGTACTTTGTTGGACTCATGCTCCTGGCGATGGGGGCGGTGGTGGCAGCGTCGGGAATATATCATTACCTCAACCCTGGGACAGTGAAGACTGTTCTCGCAGATCTGCATCCTGATCTCTGGTGGGGTGCGGTGATGATTATCGCTGGTGCGATTTTTCTTCTTGTGAACAGGAAGGTCACGGTGGACTAGAAGAGGCCATACGGTGGATGACCGCGCGTCCCATATCGACAGGGTTTTCGTCAAAACATTCGGACCGAAGGAAGGAAGGATTATCGTCCAGTCACCCGGGAGAGTGAATCTCATCGGCGAGCACACCGACTACAACGAGGGTTTCGTATTGCCGGCTGCCATTGATAGGGCAATTGTTTTTGCTGTTGCGCCGCGTGCCGATGAGCGGTGCCACTTCTACGCTGCAGATCTGAACGATGAACTCATCTGTGACCTCAGCTCGATACAGAAATCCTCGAAAGGATGGCCAAACTATCTCCTCGGCGTAATCGATCAAGTGAAAAAAGCCGGATATGCAATGCGGGGATGCGACGTTGTGTTCGGCGGTGATATTCCGATCGGCGCCGGTCTCTCGTCGTCCGCGGCGCTGGAGTGTGGATTCGCGTT
>JBBTCR010000362.1:375-2215 GCA_038043105.1 Bacteroidota bacterium | reverse complement strand
CTTTGTAATTTTCCTCCCGTTTGGCCAGCTCTACATTCTCCCTCAAACTCATGAATCAGTTATGACTTCTCTTACAAACAAGGTCGTTCTCATCACAGGCGCGAGCAGCGGCATTGGCTTCGCGTGCGCACACGCGTTTGCGCGGGAAGGGGCGCAACTCATTCTCACTGCACGACGCAAACAGCGACTCGATGACCTCGAAAAAGAATTCAAGGTAAAGCATAAGACAGAAGTTTGTGCGATACAGCTCGATGTCCGCAATCTCGCAGCCGTAGAGAGAGCAATCAAGAACCTCCCGGAGCGGTGGCAGGAGATTGAAGTGCTTGTGAACAACGCTGGACTCAGCCGCGGACTCGATAAGCTTCACGAGGGGAAGATTGAGGATTGGGAGGAGATGATCGACACAAATGTCAAGGGATTGCTCTATGTCAGTCGCGCCGTTATTCCTGGCATGGTTGCGCGCGGCCGTGGAACAATCATCAATTTAGGATCGATCGCCGGCCATGAAGTATACCAAGGAGGTAACGTCTACTGTGCAAGCAAGCACGCGGTTGACGCAATCACGCGAGGATTGCGATTGGATTTAGTGGATACGCCAATTCGCGTCTGTACTGTTGATCCGGGGTTGGTTGAGACTGAGTTCAGTATCGTTCGGTTTAGAGGAAATCAAGAACGAGCGCAGGATGTCTACAAAGGAATTCACGCATTGAGGCCAGAAGATGTTGCAGAGGCGATTCTCTTCTGCGCGACGCGTCCCCCGCACGTGCAGCTGGCACAGATCGTCATTCTTCCGACGGCACAGGGGTCAACAACTCTGGTGCATCGAAAACCGTAGCGACATCACTCTCCTCTTTTGGAAGTGTTGTTTCAACAGCGCGAGCGGCTTACACATACCTGCAGTTTCTCTTCGACGCTCCGGACCTCCTGCTCCTTCGTCTGATTACCATCAGCTCTTGTTCCCACCTTGAGTCTTGTCGGCGTTCCCATTGAGAAGACGACCTCGACACTCGCTTATCTCTGCCGGACCGCTTGTCCCCCGAAGCGAAAGAACGACTCTGTCATCTAACTGAGCGCATTCTTCATCGTTTTCTCAGTGCCATCTTGCTTTTATAGGTGCCGGATGCTTATCTTGCACCGAATTCAACGAGGACAGCCTACGCTTAGATCGCGCTGAGAGGAGTCTTGCACGCCACTCAGAAAGACAAACGGGTATGAACGACATAAGCGCGAACTCCGCAAGCCAACTGCGCCGATTCAAAGAGTTAAGACATGTGATCGGCAATACTCCCCTACTTGCCATCGATATCAAGTTTCAGGGTAGGTGTCGAACTCTTTATGCCAAGGCGGAACAATTCAATCTGACCGGCAGTATTAAGGATCGAATGGCATTTCACATTCTGCAGCGAGCGTACGAACTCGGCCGCATTCAACCGGGGGACAAGATTGTGGAGGCGACGAGTGGGAACACGGGAATTGCCTTTTCGGCGATCGGCAGGGCGCTGGGCCACCCCGTCGTCATCTACATGCCGAACTGGATGAGTCGAGAACGCATCAATCTCATTCAGAGTCTGGGTGCAAAGATCGTGCTGGTGTCTCCGCAAGAGGGCGGCTTTCTCGGCAGCATCCGCATGACGGAAGAGCTCGCTAAACAGGAAGAGCACGTCTTCTTGCCGTGTCAGTTTTCCAACGAGGCAAACATCGAAGCGCATGAACTGACAACCGGTCCCGAGCTGTGGTGGCAACTGCGCGCCCATGCGCTCACTCCCGATGCATTCGTCGCGGGGGTCGGAACCGGCGGCACGGTCATGGGGGTCGGCCGGTTTGTACGGAAGCAGCATCC
>JBBTCR010000362.1:0-365 GCA_038043105.1 Bacteroidota bacterium | reverse complement strand
ACTTGAGCCAACAGAATCCCCTACGATGACCACTGGACACAGGGTCGGCAAGCACCGTATCCAGGGAATCTCCGATGAGTTCATACCGCCCATCGTGGAGCTCAACAGGCTTGATTCAATTATTAGTGTACATGATGGTGACGCTATCATCATGGCTCAGAAGCTCGCGTCACAGCTTGGCATTGCGGTTGGAATTTCCTCCGGCGCAAATTTCATTGGGGCTTTGATGGTTCAGAACCAGCTCGGCAATGATGCCGTTGTTGCCACTGTGTTCGCTGATGACAACAAGAAATACCTGAGCACGGACCTCATGCGCGAAGAAATTGTGACCAATGATTACCTCGCGCCAGAGGTTGAATTACTCG
>JBBTCR010000361.1:0-4626 GCA_038043105.1 Bacteroidota bacterium | reverse complement strand
GGCATGTAGATATGCGCCTCGAGTCCCAGTAGTTTCGCCATCCGCGCGATGGCCCGGCCGTGATTTCCGTCGGTTGCACATGTGACCGTGATCGGCTGATACGGCTCGAGCACCCCCTTGAACTCCTCGATCGTCGACCACCGGCTCACCGCACCCCCAAAGCGTTGTTCGAGCGAGCGGTGCATTGCCCAGGAGGCGCCAAGAATTTTGAACGCCGGCAGCGCGAGCCGATTTGATTCGTCCTTCAGCCATACGCTGGTAACACCAAGTTTTTTCGCGAGGCGAGGAAGAGAACGAAGGGGCGTCGGTTCGTACCCGGGAAGCCGTTTGTGGAATTCAAGCGGCGCGCGGGTCGGTGAATCCAGGATAAGGTGATGGGAGAAGAAATGATTGATGAAGACTTCCGGCAAGTCGGTTAATCTCTCGTGGCTAAACAACGAAACGTAAAGAAAGTTGCAGCAACACTACCTTGCTCCATAGTACTTTCGCCCTGCTGGTGGAGCTGGTGGCGGCTCCGGTTTCCAGCGTCCCGATTCATAGTCGAGCCATCGGACGGACAGACTATCACCGATCTGGTCCGCCAGCACTTCACCATTCGGCAGCTTTCGAATGGTTTCATTCGTGACGGAGATGTAGCCGGCAGTAGCGACGCCGATCAATGCGATCACGCCGTCATACGCCTTCCCGAAATCGTCCGCGAGGAATGTCACCATGTTCTCGCTGTAATTGATCCCCGGAACACTCTTGAGCCGGTCGAGGCCTGCCGGGGGAACGACTCGAAGCGACACCTTGATTGGTGTCGCCAGCTTCATCGCATTGGCCTTGCCGATGTTTCTCACAGCACGGGCAGCAGCCTGCCTCATCTCAGCATGGACTTCCTCAAGGGGGCGTAAATCAGCTGTTGAACCGCTCGTTGCTTTTTTCACGGTCACAAACTCAATCCATGGCATTGTCTGAAGGTCTTTGGCAAGCTTGTCATCGCCTGAAGCGAAGATCACTGGCACATCTACCCTTCCCCAAGAATATCCGATGAGCTCCGTTTCGGTGATCGACATATCATTCATGAAAATATCCATACCGAGTGTGAATGTGTGCGAAGCGAACCCCCCACTGCCAGTCTTCGCGTGCATCCCGACGACAGCAACGGCATCATATGCCCCCGGTTCAACAAGGTCGACATACTGTCGAAAGGGCTTGTCGCGCACCACCATCGATGATCGGGGATCCAGTCGATCAAGCAGGATATCTGGATCGGGATTGCCGCTGCCGTGGGCATCCACCACCTGAACGACGGATGCACCGCCCGCAAAGAGACCGTCTATGACAGCGTTTACGTCAGCCACCAACAATTCTTGACCTTTGCGATACTGCTCCTTGTGTCGGAAGCTGAACATTCGCCAATCATCCTCCCCCGATAATCCTTCCATGTCGTGATAAACCAGGATCTTGATCGGTCGATCCTTCTTCGTCTGGCACAAAGCAGTCGACGCAACAGCGAGAGAAATCACGAGGGCAACACACATATAGGTATTCAGCCTAATGAACATAGGGACCTCCGTACGGTCGTTTGAGAAGAGCGTCTTATTTCATCACAATGAGACATCCGGCGATAATGTCGTGGAGCGCCTGTTTCTCTTGCATTCAGAGGCCGGGGCTCGTTATTGCGAAATCACTTATTCCACACCAAAACTTTCAAGTGCGTAGGATACCGCGGCGAGTGGTACACCCGGTGGGTGGCTTTCTGAAAATCCGATTCCTTCGCTGTACGAATGTTGACGAACTTCTGCGGGTTCCGATCCACCAGCGGGAACCAGGTGCTTTGAACCTGCACCATCATGCGATGCCCCTTTTTGAAACTGTGAAGAACTTCGCGCAGCTCGAATTCGACGTTGGCAACCTTGTTCGGCACAAAGGGCTCGGGCTTAGAAAAGCTTTTTCGAAACTTCCCTCGAAAAACATCACCGCGCACGAGCATTTGGTATCCCCCCACCGGCACTCCACTTTTGGTTACACCGATGGAATCATCCGGAAACACGTCGATCAGCTTCACCACCCAGTCAGCATCCGTACCTGTTGTTGAAACTTGAAGGCTTGCGATGATTGGGCCTACTATCGTGACATCTTCAGCAAGCTTCTCGCCTTCAAATACCAATACGTCAGGTCTGAAGGCCGCGAAACGCTGGTCTTCTCCCAACACATCGCGCGAGACGCCAAACCGTATATCACGCGTGTGGGGAACGGGCTTGGCTGGATCGCTAACGTATTCGGAAAAGGATTGCGAAGACTTTGGCGGAGCGTCAAAGCCAAGCTTACCCTTGGGCTGGAGGTAGAGTTTTTTCTCCGATACGTTCTTTGGCGGCCAACTATCGAGCTGATGCCAGAGGTTCGCGCCGGTTTCAAAGACGATCGCTTCGACTTTGAGCGGTTCACCCTTCCCTTTCAAATAGTAATTAAAGAACGGTAGTTGAACGTTCTGCTGGAACCAAACGGAGGTCTTCGAGCCCCAATGAAGGTCGCCCAAACGCTCACCTTCATCTCCGTTCCACTGGCCGTGATTCCAAGGCCCCATCACTAGAATGTTCGTGATGCCGGGATTGTTTCTCTCGATCTCCTTGTAGGTCTTGAGAGGTCCCAGCATGTCCTCCTGATCGAACCACCCTCCGACGGTCATCACCGCAGGCTTGATGTTTTTCAGATGGGGATACACGAGCATCGACTGCCAGAACTCATCCAGCGTTTCGTGTTCCATCATCTTGGTCCACATTGCAACGCTGTCTTTAAAGTACAACCTGTTCGCGTTCGAGAGGGGACCCATATTGAGGAAAAACTTGTATGAATCCATCGTCCACGGGCGGAAGGAAATTGTCGTGCGAGTGGTCGGAGCCGGCCTCGGATGCCCAAAGAACATGTAGAAACCGAAGTTTTGCGCGAGGAAGAACGCGCCGTTATGGTGTTCATCATCTCCCACATACGGATCGGCAATCGGCGCCTGAGGCGACGTTGCCTTCACAGCGGGATGTGCGTCGATTGTGCCCATCGTCGTGTAGAAGCCCGGATACGAGATGCCGGTGATACCGACACGCCCGTTGTTGCGAGGAATATTCTTCACAAGCCAATCAACAGCGTCATACGTATCCGTCGTTTCGTCGATATCATTGTTGCTTTTCTTGACGGGCTTGTACGGACGGAGGTCAACAAATGTCCCCTCAGACATGTACCTTCCGCGGACGTCTTGATAGGCGAAGATGTAGCCGTCGCGCGCCTCATTCATCGAAGGAACCATCCGGTTGCGCGTCGCGCTGGAGCCGTAGGGTCCCACGCTGTAAGGGGTGCGATTGAGAATGATCGGGTATTGCTGGGTGGTGTCCTTCGGCGCGTAGACCGACGTAAAGAGCCTGATCCCATCACGCATCGTGATATAGAATTCGTTCTTGTTGTAGTGCTCTTTGACGTACAGAGAGTCTTGTGCGTGGAGGGAAAAGAGGGAAACGGATACTGCGACAACCAAGAGTAATGGTTTGCAGACTCCGCGATGCCGACAAGGAGTGCTCAAGCGATGTTCTCCTTCTTCACTGTTGTGTAGTGATGGCCTGCAGTCAAACAGTAGGTAGTGGCCGACGCGCCCGCGTTTTTGACCGCCGAGGCAGCACCTATCAAGCACGGACGCCCGATCCGCCAGCGTTGCTTACTTCATCACAACCAGGCAGCTGGCGATCATGTCATGGAGCGCCTGTTTCTTCTCGGTGAAGCCGGCCATGATGTAGCCAATCATGAAAATCATCCCGGATAGAATTTTAGCAAAGTAACGACCCGTTGCACGGCCAAAGGAAATCCGATTCCCATTCATGTCTGTCACCTTGATTCCAATGGCGAGTTTGCCCAACGTCGCCATCTTGTTTGATGATTCCAACAACGCAAAATACAGCCATCCGGCGATTGCGATGACTAGAATGGAAAAGAAGTACGCGGCCATTGCTGCCATAACAAGACCGGCCGCGGCCTCGGGCTCTTCCATTGCACCGGCGCCTATGCCGATACCCAAGAGACCCAGGACCGGAATGAAAACCAGGAACGAGGCAACACCAAGGATGATGCTGTCGATGAGGTATGCGACGAATCGTCTCCAGAATCCTGCGTACTGCACCGGGATACGCTGCGGTGTGGGTATCGAGGGTTGAATCTGTGCGGGTTGCATAGCTCCTCCTTCTTGATGGTGGATAGGAATCCTCTCTGCTAGGGCTTCCAGCTCAGCCCCTCTGCATCGGCTGGAACCTGTCCGTCTTCCTCACTGCGAAACTCCAAGTTGATTCAAAAGGAATGCGTAGTTGAACGCTTGCTCTTTGTAAGCATCGTAGCGGCCCGAAGCGCCGCCGTGACCGGCCCCCATATTGGTTTTCAGAAGCAGCACAATCCCGTCCGTCCTCGTCGCTCGCATCTTGGCGGTGTATTTCGCGGGCTCCCAGTACATCACCTGACTGTCATTGAGCGAAGTCGTGATAAGCATTACTGGATAAGTCTTCGCTTCTACGTTCGTGTACGGACAGTACGTCTTGATGTACTCATATTCTTCCTTCTTCTTCGGATTCCCCCACTCCAGAAACTCAGCGACGGTCAGCGGCAGCGATT
>JBBTCR010000360.1:0-3309 GCA_038043105.1 Bacteroidota bacterium | reverse complement strand
ACCTTGTACCTGCTTGAGAAAAACCTCTTTTGTCATTGATCGTTTTCCTTTCAGTCAAATCAGTTCAAGAGACTACTCATTTCGCTTCAGCGTCCGTTCAAGAAATCGCCGGGCAGCCTCTTATCTTAGATGCAGCTTTTCGCAAAACGGCTCGAACTCTCGCGAGGCGCACTCCTCAGTAGCCTGTGTCATCGGCTGGCAGAATGACTTTCCCTCTAAATGCTCGATAAACGTACACGAAATACCCGGCTGCTAGGATCATGCCCACAATCCACCAGACCAGGCCGACGCTCAGTCCGTACGCTTGTGCTGCTGTGTTATGAATGGTGAGACTGTACGAAGGATCGGTTGACGCGGGGAGCAAAGTGGGATAGAGACAGAAGGCAGTGCTTGCAAGCATGCCCGCAATAAATGTGGTTGAAGAAAGGAATGCAAGCGTGTCCCGACCCCGCCCATTGTTGAACTTCATTCCAGCCAATCCGAGCAGACCCAGTAGCGGAAAGACATATCCCCACGGATACCGCGAGAAGTTGAGCCAAACCTCGGGTCTGATATATGACGTTACGATGAGGGCCGCGATCGAGGTGATCAGCACTCCCCACCATGACTTGCCCGCGATGGAGCGAGACCGAGTCTGAACTTCCCCTTCGGTCTTTAAAGCGACGAAGTTGGCGCCATGAACCGTCAGCGTGAAGAACGCCACGAGCCCCATGATGACAGTGAACCAATCGAGGATACCGGATTCAGGCACGACCGTGAACGTTGTCCACAGCGGCTCGAAAAAATATCCTTCTTTGTTTAGCGGCACCCCGCGGACAACGTTACCCAGCGCTGCTCCGAAGAAAATCGCAAGCAGAATGCTAGCGAAGGAAAAGACAGAGTCCCAGAATCTCTTCCACAGCGCGTGGTGGACCTGATGGCGGAATTCTATTCCAAGCCCTCGCAAGATCAAGAGCCAAAGGACGATGATGAGCGGGAGATAAAAGCCGCTGAAGCTCGACGCGTAGACGAGCGGGAAGGCGAAGTACAACGTCCCACTTGCAGCGAGAATCCATACCTCGTTGCCATCCCAAACGGGTCCGATCGCATTCAAGATGATCCGGCGCTGGGTCTCCGTTTTTCCCACGAGAAGATGGATGATTCCAGCTCCGAGGTCAAAACCGTCAAGGATGACATACATCGTCAGCATGAAAGCAACAATGATGAACCAAAGCGTCTCCATATACTCTCTATCTCCTTAATGCGTAAACCATTTCATCAAAGCCGGCACGGCTCCCTCCGCCAGAAAATGCATGGCAGGCGCGACCGCCAAGTTGGAAATAAAACTTGCGACGATTTACCCCGACACTTTTCGTCGGGGCATGTCCCGATGTCCTGAGCGAGCGAAGCGAGTCGAAGGATTTATCAGAAGGAGGTTTTCCTCTGTACTGCCTAATCCCCTTCTCTTTCGCCAAAGGCGTCCAGACTGTGTGAAAACTCTCTTGAACAAGTCAAGATGTCATGAGTCATTGAAGCAAAATCCTCTTGCCGCGGGAAAAACGCGATCGAAGTTTTTCGCGACAGTCAATGAGGCAGGTAAATATTACTTTTTACACAAACTCCGTCACTTCGTGACAATATGGGTTCTGATATGTGCTCGTGCGCGGCGGCATTCACCGCTCAACCTGAAGCGCCTTGGGTCTGGTTCGCCAAGTAGTTCTCAAGGCCCATCTGCTCAATCTGCGAGCGTTGGATTTCGGCCCAGTCTACATGTCCCTCTTCCATCTTGAGTATCTGGATCAGCAGGTCGACTGTAGCTTGATCGGCAACTTCGTGAGCCAAGGCAATGGCACTGTTATATGCACGAACTGCTGCCAACTCTGCTTCTTGGTCGTTTCCAACGATGTCCAGAACGGTTTTGCCAATCTTCATGGGGTGGAGCTTAGATACTTCCGGCGTACCGTCTAAAAATAGGATTCGCTGGATAAGCCACTCAGCGTGGTGCATCTCATCCTTCGCTTGTTTCTCGATTGCCATATGCAGTTTATCGTAGCCCCAGTTGTCGCACATCTCGGAGTGCACCATATACTGGCTTATCGCAGTCAGTTCATCGGCCAGCAATTGGTTGAGTGTGTTGAGTAGTTTCTCATTTCCTTTCATCTCGATTCTCCTTTAATGGTGTAGTGTTCTGTGATTTAAAGCCGCCGTGCATGCCGCATAACGTTTGCCCAGCACGCGAAGTCCCGCTTGCGACCTATGATAGACTATTACCAAAATGAAAAAAGCGGGATTTACTGAGCACAATAATCTTCTTTTCCCAGTGGGATGGCCTCGCCACAAAAAAGCGAATGGCGTGTAGCGGGCTGTCATTTGCCGCTGCCATCATCGTTGCTCTGTCTTCTCGCCTTCAGGCGATGGTGATCCATCGACTTTGCGTGGTCGAACAACTGAGGCTACGACAGAAATGACGAGAATACCTGCGACGACACTCAGCGCAATGACTATCGGTATTTTGTAAACGTCCGCAAGTAGCATTTTGACGCCTATGAATACAAGAATTGAAGAGAGACCAAAGTGCAAGTACTGAAAGAGTCGCATAGCGCCCGCTAGCGCAAAGTAGAGCGCCCGTAGACCCAAGATAGCAAACACATTTGAAGTGTAAACAATGAACGGATCCAGAGTTATGGCGAGGATTGCCGGAATTGAATCTACCGCAAAAATGAGATCTGTAGTTTCAATGACCAACAGCACGACAAACAAGGGAGTGGCAAAAATCCGCCCGTTTAGCTTGACAAAGAATTTCCCCTGGACATAGTGATCCGTAATAGGCATCAGTCGACGGAAGAGTCTTAGGGCAGGATTCCTTTCGGGATGTATTTCTTTGTCCTTCTCCAACGCCATTTTGATGCCGGTAAGAATAAGGAAAGCTCCGAAGATGTAGATCAACCAGTGAAACTGCTGAATCAACGTTACACCTACAGCAATGAAAACAGCCCGCATCATCAGCGCACCGAGAATTCCCCAGAACAGGATTTTGTGTTGGTAAAGGGAATCCACACGAAAGTAGGAGAAGATGAGCAAGAAAACGAAGATGTTGTCTACGCTGAGGGATTTCTCAATCAAATAGCCAGTCAGGAATTCAAGTGCCGTACCAGGGCCACGCCACAGATAGATGCCAAGATTAAACAGAAGAGCTAAGGCAATCCAAATTGCGCTCCAAATAAGTGCTTCTTTGATCTTGACCTCGTGGGCTTTCCGATGGAAAACCCCAAGGTCGAGGGCGAGCATTGCAAGCACGAAGATGTTGAAAAGAACCCACGGGAGAAGTTG
>JBBTCR010000359.1:0-6701 GCA_038043105.1 Bacteroidota bacterium | reverse complement strand
CGACTTGTCGCCGAGGGGACGAAGCTCGTTCCGCTCGGAGGGTTTGATTTCTCGGGGTACAATGCCCGGCTTCAGAACAAATACCTCGAATGGCGCAAAGCGTGCCTGGAGTCCCTCGAACAGGTTGGACCGATAGGTTTTCCTTACAAGAACAAGATACTCGGCGACGCGACTGGGTCACACTTCTACCAAGCATCCGCACAGCTTATTTTGGTGAGCGTGAAAGAGTTGTTCGAGAAGATCAAGGCTTCTCCCGAGCTTGCCGCCATGCCCATAATTGCACCAGCACCTCAGCCGGCCGCCACCCAGACAAGCGCCGCGGGAGGAACGAGGGTCCTGAAACCTCCGCCAAAACCGGCGGGTGTGGCTGCTCCTCAGCCTGCTGTCGCTCAGACTGCGAAACAACCCTCAGCGAGCGGTGCGCCGAAGAAAGTCTACGTAATTGGCGAAGTAAACGATCCGCTTCGCCAGCAGCTTGCCCTTTTTCTCGACGAGATCGGCGTCACAGAGATCGGCATCGACCGGACCCATGGGGAAATGATCGCGCTTGACAGAATCGAGGAAAATCCCGACGCGAAGTACGCGTTCTTCACTTTCAATTCCGATGACATGAGCTATGCGATGTTCGAGCTTGGTCACTTCGTCGGGAAGATGGGGAAGAACCATGTGTGCGTGCTGCATATGACCGATATTTCGGTGCCCAAGAATATTCCGGGAGTAATCGTCAAGCCCATCGTTGTGAAACTCGAAGAAGCAAGTCTCAGCATCTTGAAGGAATTAAAGGCTGCAGGCTACGTGATTTCGTTGTAAGATAATCCGCGGAACATAGAGAAGGGGGCGAACGTCCAACTAAGGCTTGACCCTCCGCAGTAAACCGCGCGAGAATCCTCAACGATCACATCCTTGACATAAGAATGGCAGGTTCGAGGCCGGATGGGTTGTCAAGGGAGACGAAAATTGCGATCTTCGCGTCCCTTCTTCTGCACATAGCAGTGATCGCAGCTCTAGCGATTCTACGACTCCGAGATGGTGCCTACCATCCTCAGCTCGTAGTCACCGTTGAATCCCAAAAGGGAACCCCCTGCCCTTCGCGGGAGATCAGAGCAATGAAGCCCCGGGCTCACATCAGTCATCTCAAGAAAGCTCCAACCGGCGAACCTGTTCTCGCTAAGAAACCAATCGTTGACGTTCCTCCACAAGAGGATAAGCCAGTCTCCGCCCAAGTTGTTGCCCCCGAATCCACCTCGGCACCTTTACCCCATTTCACGCTGCGGCCGAATCTAACATACTCGATGGCCGAGTCGCTTTCCCAACTTTACCCAGAGCTCAAACAGTTCCTGCTAAAGGAGGCGTTAGCTCTGGCTGTGTTGCGCGATGATGCAGCCTACTGCGCTTGGCATGACTCCTACGTTGCGGCGATATCGTCTTTGAATCTCCCTGGCGAGCTCGAGGGAGCGGCGAGACTGAATCAACAGAGATTTGGAACGCCGTACAATCCCTTGAGAGGGCCGCAATTACCGAACCAGGTTGACATTCTGGCGATACTGAAAGCGTTGATCGATGCAGGCCGCGCGGTTGTAGGGAAGTGAGTTCTGCGCGGGGAATGTGGGGGCGACGGTTGATGAGCGCTACTGCGTATCTACCAGCGAGGCCATATTCTCGTAAAAGATCTTCTTTCCATCGGCAATTGGCAACCGCATTTCCTGCACGAGCTTCGTCTGGTTGTCGATGATGTCGTACCGGTAGCCGCGGGGAAACATGCCTGAATCCGAGCCGAACACGATCCTTCCGGGGCCAAACACCGCGAGCGATTTTTGCAGCACCGTCCGAAGGTCGGGCTTCGCAGGGTGATCTGCCATCCACGAATTCGATCCGGCCGTGTCCACATAGACATTGGGGCACTGTTTCCCAACCTCGAGGATCTCCTCAAACCGCCCCGCGCCAAAGTTTGGAATGATGAATCGTATGCCGGGGTATTTCTTTGCTACAGGGATAAGATCGATCGGATTGGCGAAATCTTCGTTCACCGTCGTGGGAATGCCTGCAAAATCACGCGGCTTGATGACAAGCTTTCCGAACTGTGTGAAGATGATCGCCTTTGTTTCTTGGCAGAGTTGATACAAAGGATTGAGCCACGGATCGTTGACGCTGATCTGATACAGTGAGGGGTAGAGCACGATTCCGCGAAGCTTATCCTGCTTCAGCCTCTTCTCCGCGGTCTCCATCAACAGATTGGAATTCGGATCGACGGAAAAGAATCCGGCAAACCGATTCGGGAATGCCTGTACAGCCTTCACAACGGAATCCTCATCGCCCGGCATACTTCCCAGCAAGACGATACGTTCAATTTTCCATTTGTCGATGATTTCAATCCAACGCTTCGCAAGCAAGACGGGGTCTTCGCCGGGTATCTCAATGTGACCTCGTGCGGCAAGGTTCTTCAACTCCGTATTGATATCGAGACGGTTCGTTTTCTGACGTACAAGATACCGAAAGTACGTATTGGAATAGAAGTGAACGTGAGCGTCGAATATTTTGAAGAGGCCAATCATCCGAGAAACATCGATTCAACATATCATCAGTTCAGGTACCGGAGGAGTTATACCTCGTTCTGCTGCGTTGACTTTTCGGCCAAGTAAATAGTAGCTATTCCGAAGGTGACGGGGTATTGCCGGAGCTGGGTGAAACCAACTGCCGCCAAGTGGTTGAGCAATTCTTCGCCGTCCGGGAACTGTTCAACCGTTTTGGGAAGATAGGCGTACGCCTCGCGGCTCCTGGACAGCATTCCTCCTACGATGGGAAGGATTCTGTTGAAGTAGAAGCTATATATCTGCTTGAATGGTGCTCGACGCGGCCGAGAGAACTCAAGGATCACGGCCATGCCCCCGGGGCACAGCACGCGGTACATTTCGGAGAGTCCCCGTTCCAGGTCGGAGAAATTTCTGATGCCGAAAGCGACTGTCACTGCGTCAAACGAGCGATCCGCGAACCGAAGTTGTTCTGCCGAGCCCTCCTCAAGCGTTATAATGGATTGAAGGCCGCGCCGAGCGATCTTTTCTCGGCCGATTCTCATCATCTCTGGGGAGATGTCGACTCCGCAGATCTGCTCGGGGCGGAGCCTCGAGGCCTCAATTGCGAAGTCAGCTGTCCCCGTGCCGACATCAAGCACTCTCGTGGGCTTGTATTTCAGCAACAGCTCGATCGCTTTCCGTCGCCACCGAACATCGAGCGAGAGACTCAACAGGTGGTTCAGAAAATCATAGCGAGAAGCAATGGTATCGAACAACGTCCGGACGTACGATCGTTCAAACGTCGTTCGTGATGCTCCGGCGCTTTCCTGGGACTCTCGTTGAAGGCTCCGCACTCGACAATCACCGCGAACGTTCCAATATCGAGTGACAAATATACGCAACAGTGCCAAGATTTCCAATGTGAAAAAACCTCTCGCAACGGGCGTACGCGAGCTGGCTGAGAGCGAGTTTTTCCGCACGGTTGCATTTGAGTGCCACGATCACTACTTTCACTCTCGACTATGAGAACCGTTGGTCTTCTGCTGGTTGCGGTGCTTCTCCTCTCGTGTGAGCCTGGGCTTTCACCTCCGCCGGACATCGAGCCCGGCTGCGGCGGAACCATTGTTTTCGAAAAAGGGACGTGGCCCCGTGCAGACAGTCTGTTCAACTTGTGGGTGTTCGCCTCGCAGATTTATCCACTTGATTCCACAAAGGTGTTTGAGGGCATGTTCTCGAATCCCCCAACGATCTATCTCTATCCGTCAATAGACCAAAACCTCCCATTCTTTGTCGATTCCGTTTCGTACGCTTTCCCGCTGCCACCAGCAAGCTATCGGTACATAGGGGTTCTCCAACGGTTTGCAGATCAGATCAGCGTGAGGAGCCTTCGGGTGGTGGGGGTCTATGGCACGAAGAGCGACCCGCCGCTCCCGATACCCGTCGTTGTGACTGAGTTTCAGTTCATCAGGGGAATTAACATCAACGTCAACTTCCACAAACTTCCACCCCAACCGTTTTGAACAAGACCATTCTGCCTATCGCTCTGGTTCTCGTCTTGATGACAAACTCCGCCGCCCAAACGACGAGTGGGATAATTGTCGGCAAGATTACGGATGCTGAAACCGGGCAGCCCATTGTCGGCGCCAATGTCGTGCTTCGTGGGACATTCATCGGCTCAGCGACCAACGTGCGCGGAGAATTTCGGTTAACCAGAGTGCCGCCCGGAATGTGTGCCGTCGTCGTCTCGATGGTGGGGTATGAGCGGTTGACCGTTGAGAAAGTCAGTGTAGCGGCAGGTGAGCCCCGCGTGCTCAATCTCAAGTTGCGATCCGCGCCGATCCAGACTGAGCAGGTCGTCATTACGGCTAGTCGTCGCGAACAGAGTCTTCAGGAGGTACCGGTGAGCATCGCGACCGTCACCGCGAGAGTGATTGCCGATCGCAACAGCGTGACGCTGGACGATGTGCTGCGGTATGTTCCTGGAGTGAATCTGTTGCAGGATCAGGTCAACATTCGAGGTTCGACGGGTTACAGCAGAGGTGTCGGCAGCCGAGTGTTGCTCCTGTTGGATGGCGTGCCGTACCTCACGGGAGATACAGGAGAGATCAACTGGGAGGCGATTCCCACGCATCAGGTGGAAAGGATTGAGGTTGTCAAGGGCGCGGGTTCGGCTCTCTATGGCTCCAGCGCTCTGGGAGGCGTCATCAACGTCATCACGAGGGATGCGAAAGACTCTCCCGAATTGCGGTTCAGGCTCTTTTCAGGCCTCTACGACAAACCGCGCTATGCCGAGTGGGACTGGTCTCCCCACTCGCGCTTCAACAGCGGAGCGATCATAAGCTATTCGAATACAGCCGGTCCGGTCGGATATCTCTTCAGCCTCAGCCGGACGGTGGATGAGAGTTATCGGCAGAATGATGCATACCATCGATGGAGCATCTACTCGAAAGCTAAGTTTGACATTTCATCATTCCGGAGCCTTACGATCTCAGCGAACTATCTGCAGCGCACACATGGCAACTTCTTCTGGTGGAAAAGCTTGCGGGAGGCGACAAAGCCTGCCGATCCGCAAGTGAACGGCAAGGTTGCTTCTCGACGCGGCAACGTGAGTCTCGCGTATAAGGAATTTGTCTCCGATAAGTTCTTCTACACCATCAAAGGAATCTACTTCGGCAACTTCTGGCGTGATGATAGTTCCGGCAGGGTCAATAATGTCTCGGCATCGCATCTGTTCAACCTGGATGCGCAGGCGACGTACAACGTCAGTGAGTCGAACATCCTGACATTTGGCTTTGGGGGTAATTTCGATCAAGTCAACGCGAATCTGTTTGGTTCGCATCCCGGTGTTGGCGCCGCAGTATATGCTCAGGATGAGCTTGGACTCACATCGCAGATTAAGCTCACGGCCGGGCTGCGATTTGACTGGCAGAAGGTCTCCGTTCTCCGGGGGACAGCGCAACTGAATCCCAAGCTGGGCGTGGTCTATATGCCGGACAAAGAGACAAGCGTACGCGCGTCGTTCGGCTCTGGATTTCGGTATCCGGCCATTGGCGAACTCTATGTCGAGAGCTCGACAAATGTCTCGCAGGTCGTCGTGCTTCCAAATACCGACCTTAAAGTCGAGAAGAGCGTTTCCTACGAGATCGGCGTCAGCCGACAGGTTGGCCAGAATGTGTTCGCTGACCTGGCAGTGTTCAGCAACGACTTCGAGAACCTGATTGAGCCCAGCGTCCTGATCAAGCGTTATCGTCCGTCTCCCTCCAGTCCGACGGAGGTCGAAGGACCCGTCATACAGTTCGAGAATGTCACCAAGGCAAGGATCCAGGGTCTGGAGGCAAGCATCAAGATCGACTGGTGGAAGAAAATTCTCTCGACGGATTTTGGCTACACGTATACGTGGCCCCGAGATGTCAACGAGAACACGATTCTGAAATTCAGACCACGCCACCTTTTCTATGCTTCTGCTCTCTTTGTGTATGAGTACTTGCGGGCGTCAGGAGATTTTCGCTACGTCTCGCGTATCGAGAGGATAGATGAGAATCTCGTGAGGCTCGCTCCGATCGTCCATGGTGAGAAGCGCGTACCCATTAAGGTCGTTGATATTCGAACATCGTACGAGTTACTGGGACTTGGACTTCCGATTCGCGTCGGCATTAACGTGAATAACCTCCTCAACTACCACTATGTTGAGTTGCTCGGAAACCTGGCACCCGTCAGGACGTACATTCTCTCCATCGATGGAGCATTGTAGCTTTCCCACGCTGCCCTCCTTGTCTCAATCCCTTCCTTGCAACAAAGTAAAGATGTGAGTATTTTTAAAGCCAATTCTTGCGTACCGGGCTGGAGCTAGAGAGAAGAGACGATGTACAGTAATTACTCAGCGTGAAGAATTTTGACTTGGCCGATGGCAAGCCCATATCCCCCTCAACGAGAGAGACGACGCGCGAGATGGGAATTGCTTATCGCAGAGAGCGTTGACTTGGAGGACGGTGCCCCCATCTCCCCCTCAAGGAGGGGGCCGGGGGGAGGGAGCTTCAAACATGGATAAAGCGACTAAACACAGCCACTATCTTTACAACAAGAATCTTCGCCCACTCGCAGGCGCACTACGGAAGAATATGACCAAAGCAGAAGCCTGCCTGTGGAAATACGTCTTACGGGCCCCGTTAACGGGGCGGGCAGGCATGATGA
>JBBTCR010000358.1:0-2127 GCA_038043105.1 Bacteroidota bacterium | reverse complement strand
CTCAGACTCAAAAAAGCAAGATGCCGACAGGTGAAGACATAACCATCCGCCCATTCGAAACCGAAAAGGACTTCCTCACCTTCGAAGCGCTTCAACGGGAAATTTGGGGGAACAACCTGGCCGAGGTCGTCACGGCGTCCTTGGCGAAGATCGTCCAGAAAATCGGTGGGATCGCTGCGGGCGCATTTGATGCGAAAGGGAAGATGCTCGGTTTCGTTTTCGGATTCACGGGATTCAAGGGTGGACGCCCCATCCATTGGTCACACATGCTCGCAGTGACGCAGGAAGCGCGCGATCTTGGGATAGGAAGAAAGCTCAAGCTCTACCAACGGGATACGCTCCTCAAAATGGGGGTCAAAGAAGTGTTCTGGACGTACGACCCACTCGTCGCTAAGAATGCACATCTGAACTTCAATGGTCTCGGAGCACAAGCGACTGAGTTTGTCCCTGATATGTACGGAGCAGGAGAAGATAGCGAGCTCTTCCGTGGACTCGGAACCGATCGGTTCATCGTGGTTTGGCAGATCGCCACTGATCGCGTGGCAAGGGCCGTTGCTGGGCGGTATGCGTTTGACACCGAGCTGTACTCCTCCTCGCCTTTCGCAGCGGGTCGAGTGATCGAAGCCGACGAAAACTCCGCCCCGCGCAAATTGGAGTTCCGTCGTGAGCCGAGAGTGCGCGTTGAGATTCCCCCAGATATTCACGCTCTCAGGGTGGTTTCAGCAGAAGCTGCGGCACAATGGAGACAGATGACGCGCGAGGCGTTTCAGTTCTATCTCAGCAACGGCTATGAAGTCACAGCATTCTATCGCGACATGGCTACGGGCCGATGTTTCTATTGTCTTCAAGTGAAGGGATAAGCTTCTCCATGCGAATCGAGAAAATATCGCTTCGAGAAATTCGCCTCCCGTTAAAAGAGCCGTTTCGCATCTCCTCCGGCGTAACCGACACACGAAGGATTTGCTTGCTCGAGCTGGTGAGCTCAGATGGGATCACGGAGTGGAGCGAGTGTGTCGCGGGCGAAGAGCCAAACTACTCCTCTGAAACAATCGATACTGCGTGGATGGCGATTCGCGAATGGGTCGCACCACGAATCCTGGGAAAAGAATTGAAGGCTCCCCAGGAGGTGCGTCAATTACTCAAGGTCGATTTCCGTGGTCATAATATGGCCAAGGCGGCTGTTGAGATGGGAATCTGGGCGGTGTCAGCTCGGACAGCGGGGGTCTCCTTGTCGAAGCTGCTTGGCGGAGTTCGGGACGAGATCGAGGTTGGCATATCGATCGGGATTCAGGAAAGCCCGCAAGCACTTGCGGAAAAGGTGAAGTGGAGCCTGGAGCGCGGCTACCAGAAGGTCAAGATGAAGATCAAGCCGGAGCGGGATGTCGATTTTGTGAGATATGTTCGAGAAGCAGTCGGTCGGAGAGCACCTCTGATGGTCGACGCGAACAACGCCTACGGTGAAGCTGACTTCGAAACATTACAGAAACTGGACGAGTTTCGTCTCTTGATGATTGAGCAACCGCTGGCATGGGACGATCTGGTGAAACACGCGAAGCTGCAGAAGTTGCTCAAGACGCCCCTCTGCTTGGATGAGTCGATTACAAGCGTTGAACGCGCACAGGATATGATTGAGCTTGGAAGCGGCAAAATTGTGAACATCAAGCCCGGAAGAGTAGGTGGATTTTCCTCTTCAGCTGCTATTCATGACCTCTGTGCGCAATACAATATTCCAGTCTGGTGCGGTGGGATGTTAGAGAGCGGCGTCGGGCGTGCGCACAACGTTGCTCTCGCGACGTTGCCGAACTTCCTCTTTCCAGGTGACATTTCACCAAGCGAGCGCTATTGGGAAAAGGATATTGTCATCCCCGAATGGACAATGAGCTCAGACGGGAGAATCAAAGTGCCAGTTGAGAAGCCGGGCATTGGAGTGGAGGTCGATAGGGATCGAATCGAGACTCTCACCGTGCGAAGCGAAGCGCTGACGCAAAGGTGACAACGAGTCTCGAGGGGTATTGGTTGAGATCTGGATTTATCTTCCGTCAGGCGAATCCCCCTCGTTCCCCCCCATGATCCCGATTGCAGAAGTCTTTTCCATCTTTTCAAGACTGTTCAGATTCCTTGAACGGA
>JBBTCR010000357.1:0-1199 GCA_038043105.1 Bacteroidota bacterium | reverse complement strand
CAAGGCAGGCTCGCTCAGGCTAAGAGGCATGGCACGCGATTCGAGCGGGGTGGCTATCGTCAAGGTCAATGATCGAGAGGCCCAACTCAAGCCTGTTGAGGGAGCATATGAGTTCACAGCAGATGTGCTCTTGACATTTGGTGTGAATACGATCGAGATCGTTGCGCTTGATGTGCATCAGAACAGGGCCACGGAAACGATCAAGGTACAGAGAGAGGTTGCCATCGTTCGTGAGGAGCCAAAGCTTCCCGAAGAGAAGATATTCAAGGGATACCAGGTTTGGGCGGCTGTCATAGGAATATCGGACTACCTAAGCCCCGATATCACCGACCTTCGCTATGCAGACCGTGATGCCGAATCCTTCTACGAGTTTCTCATAACGCCGCTGGAAAAAGGGGGCAGGGGAGTGCCGAAGGGAAACGTACGAAAGCTGCTGAACAAGGATGCCACAAAGGTCAACATCCAGGAAGCGATTTTCGACTTCATGAAGAATGCGCTCGAGGAGGATGTCGCCATCATCTATTTCGCTGGTCATGGGGCGCCTGATCCGCATCGACCGACCGTCCCCTATTTGCTCGCCTATGATTCAGATCTGAGCCGGCCAGCCGCTACCGCAGTGAAAATGCAGGAGATTCAGGACGCAATCCGGGACTACATCAAGGCAAAGAAAATCATCGTTTTTGCCGATGCTTGCCACAGCGCCGGGGTGAGCACGAGCGTGGCGATGCGCGGCGCTGCGAATTCCGAGCTTATCAACCAATTCCTTGAGGAGATCGCAAAGGCCGGGACAAGTGTGCTAACCTTTAGTGCAAGTGAATCAAAGGAATACTCGCAGGAGTCCCAGCAATGGGGCGGTGGCCACGGGGTCTTTACGTATCATATCCTCAAAGGTCTTCAAGGAGATGCTGATTCGGATGATGACGAGATCGTGCGGCTCGGCGAGCTCGTCGACTACGTAAGCTTAAACGTTCGGAAGGATACCAAATCCCTCCAGCACCCAACTCCAAGCCCGACGCCGTGGGATAGGAACTTGCCGTTTTCCGTTGTCATCAAAAAGAAGGAAAAGTAGTGCTCGGACAGACCTGTGTTTCAACCAGTGCCGACAAAGAGCATCAATGAAAAAAGACCAGCGGAGTGTATTTCCCCTCCTTGACAAAGGAGGGGATTGAAGGGGAGGTCGGCTTGTTGTCATCGAATAC
>JBBTCR010000356.1:0-8404 GCA_038043105.1 Bacteroidota bacterium | reverse complement strand
GCTCGCGCCAAAACCGTAGCCAACAATGAGGAGGGGAATCTTCGAGACGTCCTTTACGACATCAAAACTGTTGACAATTGCAAAGAGACCACCGACGCCGAGCAGGCTCATCGCAACGACGAAGAAACCGGAAACGGCTCCTCCGCGCAGGGCTGTTTGCAGCGCTCCGTTGATCCCTTTTGTTGCCTCCGCCGCAGTCCGGATGTTACTCCGAATGGAGACCCACATGCCCATATAGCCCGCCGCAATGGAGCACGCAGCGCCGAAGACAAACGAGAGCGTCGTCCAGAACGCGAGCGAAAGCGGACTCGCCGGATCGTGCTCTGTTGGAGTGCGAACAACTGCATAGAGAATATAGATAAGAGCTGCAAGCGCCAAAGCAAGCAGGACGATAGTTCCGTACTGCCTCCGCAAGAACGCTTCAGCTCCCGTTTTGATGGCATCGGAGATCTCTCTCATCCTCTCGGTCCCAACGTCACGCTTCATGACGTCACGAGTAAGATAGATTGCAAAGAGCAGTCCGATGACACTGCAGGCAAAAATTAGAGTGAGTTCCATAGTGGTGCGACCATTAGTGTGTATTCTGAAATAGTTGGTAAGTTAAAAACCTCAAGCGCCGTCATTCGGCGTTCCGCTACGTCTCCTACGACTCGGCGGCTCTCCTCTGAGAAGACCAGCGCGTCCAGTAAAAGTAAAACGGCAACGAAATGAGAAGCAACACAATTCCGATAAGGGCGTTTCGCGTGTCTTCCACAAGCGTGTTGTAGATAAACCACGTTGCAATGCCAACGAACAGCAACGTTGCATACGGATATCCCCACGCCTTGTACGGCCGCTCCGCGTTCGGCATTTTGCGGCGAAGGATGATAACGCTTGCTGCGGTCATCGCGTAGAACGCCCAGGAACCAAAGACGACGTACGAAATAATCTGCTCGTATGTGCCGCTCAAGGTCAGGAGCGATCCCCACACTCCCAGCGAAATGATCGCAATGTACGGGCTTCGGAAACGAGGATGAACCTTACTGAACGCCGTTGAGAACGCCCCGTCCGCGCCTGCGGCATAAATGGATCGCGGACCTGCGAGCAACATGCCGTTGGTCGTTCCAAACGTCGAGCACAAGATCCCGATAACCACCAGCGACGCACCGACAGGGCCGAGCACCGCCTCTGCAACATCGGCGGCGATGCGGGAGGATCCCGGCATCGTGCCGATGGGGATGGCATACGCGTAGGCGAGATTCGCGCTCAAATAGAGAATGATGACGGCAATTGTCCCGATGAGCAACGACAGAGGAACGTTGCGCTGTGGATTTTTGAATTCACCGGCCGTGAGTGTTACGTCGATCCAGCCGTCATAGGCCCAGAGCGCTGAGATCATCGCGAGCCCGAACGCGGCAGTCATCTGACTTGTCCAATTCTCCGGCCACCACGGCAAGAAATTGGCAGTGCTCCCCTTTCCAGAAAATATCACTGCAAGGATTAGCCCCACAAGGGCGAGCACTTTGGCCGTGGTGAAAATGTCCATAACCCACCCGCCAAATTTGACCCCGCGAACATTGATGTAAGTTACCAGAGCGATTACCGCCATCGCGACAATCTGCACCCAGCCGAATGCAACCTCCACCGGATGTCCGAAGAGCGACCATTCATATCTGCACAGTGCGTGCTCTGGACTGAGTGCCGGGATGAAATACCCAAGGAACGTCGCAAACGCTACAGCAATTGCCGCGGCCGATCCGGCCTTGTTGATGAAATAGTCGTTCCAGCTGAACAGGAATCCCCACACGCGCCCAAAACTGTGGCGGAGATACACATAGGGTCCACCTGCTTGAGGCAACACTGCGCTCAGCTCGGCCAGCGTCAGAGCACCAAACAGCGTCAGCATGCCTGCAACAACCCATACGAGAATGATCGGGCCCATCGCCTGCAAATGGCCTGCGATGGTCGCGGGTACAAGAAAAATTCCTGAACCGATCATTACACCCATGTGAATCGCGATGCCTTCGCGGAGGCCAAGGGCGCGTAGTAGCTGAGGTTGGTGCAACTCGTCTGCCATTTGTTAACGAGGTTAATGAAAATATGAGTGAAAGAGTGAATGAGGGTAAGAAGCCCGGCTTAGCCAAGACGGATCAGTGCTAGACTCTCCAATCCTCAGGACTTTGCATCATCTTCACCAACTTGCCCATAACGAAATGACATTTCGTCGAAAGATCTCTTGCTTCATCATCGCCCAGATAGCCACATGTTCGTGCAAACTCCACCCACACTTCGGTTTCCGCTGCCTCGGCATCGGCATCCGAGAGCTTGCTCACAAAAGCAGCTGGATATCTCCGCTTGTGAAATGCCTCAGCGATATTCGAGCAGACGGAGCGGGAAGAACGACGGATCTGATCAACGAGCGAAAACTTCTCCTCTTTGGGAAAGGTCTTAGTCAACTCGAAAATCCGCATCGCCAGATCAAACGCCAGTTGATAAACATCTAGATCACGATGGGAGCTAATTCGCGCTTTCTTCTTCTCGACCATGGCATTCGTTTCCACATTCATCTATTCTCTCATCCCCTCATCCCCTCATGCCCTCAAGCGGCTTTTCCAAAATCCGTACGTAAAATACAGCGCCATTCCGACCAGCAGCCAAACGCCGAACCGAATCCAGGTAATCGTTGGAAGCCCCAGCATGAGATACACACACATTCCGATGCCGAGCAAGGGTACCCATGGAACGAATGGCGTCTTGAAGACCCGTGGACGATTGGGATCCGTGCGACGCAAGATGATAATGCCGGCGTTCACCAACACAAACGCAAACAAAGTACCGATGTTTGTGAGTTCAACAATCTCATTGATGTTCGCCACACCCGCGATTGCCGCAACAACAACGCCGGTCCAGATTGTCGTCACATGCGGAGTCTGGTATTTTGGATGGACCTTTGCAAAGTACTTCGGCAGGAGGCCGTCGCGCGCCATCGAAAAGAAAATCCTTGGCTGCCCCAACTGAAACACCAGCAGCACGGCAGTCATTGAGATCACTGCTCCAAGCGAGACGATCCCTGCTGCCCAATTCAACCCGAGTCGTGCAAAGACTGCAGCAAGCGGGTCAGCAACACCAAGTTGGTTCCACGGCTCAATGCCAGTCAGCACCGCCGCTGTTGCGATGTAGATCAGCGTACAGATGACTAGAGAACCGATAATGGCGATTGGCATATCCTTTCCCGGATTGCGGCACTCTTCCGCCGCCGTAGAGATCGCATCGAAGCCGATGAACGCAAAGAAAATGAGGCTTGCGCCGGTCCACACCCCCGCGAAACCATTGGGCAGAAGCGGCGACCAGTTATCAGGCTTCACGTAGAATGCCCCGACGGTAATGAAGAAAAACAGGATCACAACTTTCAGCGCCACCATCACATTATTGGCCCGGGCAGACTCCTTGATGCCGATAACGAGAATCCACGTCACTGCGGCAACGATTGCGACTGCAAGAAAATTGTAGATGAGTGGAATACCGAGGATGGTGGGATGATGGAGCCAGGCCTCATACGGAAGCGCTACGCCAGGTGTAACTGTTCCGCCAGCGGCAGTGACAGCTTCTGCAGCCTGGTGCGCCGAGCGATAATCGACGGAGAGCCACGCTGGGATGTGAAGGCCAATTCCTTCAAACAACTGATGGAAGTACGCTGCCCACGCAATCGCAACGGCAACGTTGCCAACCGCATATTCGATAATGAGATCCCACCCAATAATCCACGCCACAAATTCACCCAGCGTCGCATACGAGTAGGTGTAGGCACTGCCGGAGATAGGGACGAGCGCCGCAAACTCCGCATAGGACAAGGCACAGAAGCCGCACGCGATCGCTGTGATGATGAACGAGAGCATAACACCTGGACCTGCGCCGAGGTGGTTCGGGCCACCGGCAGCGGCTGTGCCAATGACCGCAAAAATCCCTGTGCCTATAATCGCTCCGATCCCCAGGGAGATGAGATCAATGGGACCGAGGGAGCGCTTCAGATGTGTTTCGGTTGAGAGGTCTGCGTCTCGCTGTATTCGATCGAGACTTTTTGTCCGTAAGATGTGGATGGCCATCCGTCGTTCCGGTACACTCCAGCGGGTTGGCTGATAGTCGAAACTTGTGAATTACTGTCTGAAGGTTGATAGTGACCGCAAAAGGCTTGACGGGTCAGGGCGAGACCGGGGGTGGCTTGACACCGCAAGACCCAGTTTCTGAAGATGGATAGTACTTATTAAAATGCGAATGTCCAAGCAATTTTTACATTTTAAGACATACTGGCGACTGCCCCCATCCAAAAATCAGCCACCGAAAATCACGAGCTGCACCTCTTCCGGAAGCAATGTGCTCAAGGAGCGCATCACGCTGCCTTTGAGAGCGTATTCCAGTCGGCTCCGATGTTGGGCACCGATGATAACGCGATCAACGCCAAATGTCGCGGCCTGCTCAGCAATGGTATAACCCACATCATAACTCGGGATTTGGAGAGATTGAAAGTCGATCCCCGCGTCGGTGCAGACCTCTTCGATCCGCTGTTCCTGACCGTTGCTTGGCATCTCGAGCATTGCGGGCAACGCCCCAACAGCAATCTCTTTCACCCGCAAAATAAAGAGGAAAGCGTTGCGCGCCTTTGCCTCTTCTGCAGCAAAGCGCAGCAGCTTTTCGTTCATTTCCTTCACGGCAACGAGATACTTTGTGCTCGGCAGTTGCTTTCTGCGACGTCGACGCTGCGAAACGGGCGCGGGGACCATTTCAGGGACCGCCGGGAGCGCTTTACGCCGCCGGTTCGCGACGGCCCGCGCTCCCAAGCCAAGCGTTAAAATGGCCAAAGCGAAAATTGTTGCCTCGATTTTCTTCACGGCAATCGAAATCTCAACTAGGAAGAGAATCGTTGCCGATAAGAGCATGAAGAACTTCTCAAATGGCTTGAGGTAGACTGACTTGTCGGTGGCCGTTGAACCAATGTTGATCATCATCGCACCCACAACTCCAATCGCGTAAAGATGAGACAGCGTCGCAACGTCACTGACGAGAAGCAACACCACGATTGGCGCCAGCGTCGTGACAATGAGTGGAATAACTGGGACTCCATGCCGGTTCAATCTCCGTAGAGAGGAGGGCAACTCCCTATCGACCGACATCAGGAACTGGACGGAGATAAGACCATTCAACGCTGTGTTCCCTGCTGAGATCAGGAGAATCGCAAGAGAGAGCGCAATGAACCAGCCGAACCAATGCCCGACGTAGTGCTCACCCAAAAACCGCAGCATGTCTTCAAGATGATCTCCGGGCGTGAGGCCTTGGACTGCCAGCATTGCTAACCCAAGGAAAGCGTTGACAACAATGACCTTTATGAGAACAGAGAGGATTGCCCGTTTCGAGTCTCGCGCCGGGTCTTTCATCAAACCCGTCATATTGGATATCGCCTCAATTCCTGACAGAGTCAGAATGAACCCGACGAAGATCCCCCAGTTATGGAACAATCCACCCGTGGGCGGAGCAATGGTCGCTGAGGTCACAGCCGTTGGCGCAGACGCAACGATGACAACGAGGAGTATCAGCACCGTGAATGCAGATATTGCCAAAGCCAATCCGCCGGAATGCCTTGGACCAAACCAGTTGATTGCTCCTATAGACAAGATTATGAGGATGGCCCAGAGCGCTGGGTGAGACAAGCCAAGGTAGTGACACGCATCGAGCACCGACAACGCCATTGTTACAACATAATCCGCTGCAAGAAGGAGTGCCCCAAAAACCGCCAAGAGATGTGAGCGATGATAAAGGGAGGTGTATACCCCTCCTCCGCTTGGATACAGCCGACAGATGGTGATATAGTTGAAGGCGACGAGCGCCGTCAGCGCCATCATCAAGGAGAGATGCCAGAAGCTGCCATACCCTGCCAGGGCAAAGCCGATGCCCATGACATAGGCAACGCTTGTTCCCCAGTCGCCGTCAAGAATGGCTGCACTACGCAACCACCCCAGAACGCGAGGCCGACTGGTGGCTAGATGGGTGACACCCGAGGGGGGTTGTGGAATTTGGGAAGCGTCTTGAGGCAAGTTTGCTGTCCGATGTCAAAAACAGGAAGCCGAGGCAGATGATACCCCGGCTTTCCTGCAAGACGATTCCATAGTACTACTTAATGCGGATGGAAGCAACAGCCTTTTCGAAGGCGGGCAAGTAGATTTTTTTCGCTGGCTGATGGTAGTTGAGGATAATGCGATACACATTATCATTCTTGACAACGAAGTAGGCTCTGCTCTCTATCTCCTTCGCCGGCGAGTAATTCAGATACGGTGCTTTCAATCCGTCGATCGTTGTCTCCCCCTTTGATGTTGGCTTGAAGAACTTCGCATTCTGGTCGACGACTTTCTCCACGGTCAGTTTCTTCGCCGGTCGGACATCAATGTTAACGTTTGAGTCTTTCCGATAACCCTGAATCTGTAACCAAAACTGCACTTCACCTTTCGGTTGAGGCACAACTGCCTCGAAGTTGTTCGGATAGGAAATGCTGAGGATGTCGTTTGAGAATGTGTCAGACTCCGTTGAAGGAATGGAAGGATCCGCAGGAACCTCTTTTGGTTTCGGTAGCTCAGCCGTCGCAAAGAAGGTATCCATCACAGCCTTGTATGGTTCAAAGAAATCGTTGAACCCTGCAAAGGTAGCAGTGTAGAGCACAGAGTCTTTGATGGTGAGCGTCCGAAGCGCTTCGATGGTAGTTTTTTCATCAAACCGGCCATTGTAGGAAATCTTGCTCGCCGGTACACCTTCAATCGTTGTTAGATCAACAGCCTTCACATTGTAGCCAGAGGCGTTGAGATCATTCTTCAGGTCCTCCATGTATGATGCAAGCGGCTTCACTGTGTCGAGCCTTTCATACACGACAACAAGTTGCGCTCCATCTTCCCCCTCTTTGGCAGCCGGGTCATAAAACTTTTGAAGAGCCCCCTGCGAAGTGTAGAAACTCACTTTCGCACCTTCAGAGACTTTGTGCCATCCCTTCGGGATCTTGAAATGTACTTTGAAATACGGATCCTGGTATTGCTCCCACTCCGTTATGGTTACCTGAGTAACCTTCTTTCCGCATCCCCCCAACGCGAGAACAATAAACAACAGGATGCTGAGCAGTTTGCAAGTCATCGCACAAGTCCTTTCTTTGTTAAAATGGTTACCTTGTTCGTTGGCTCAACGGCTGCACGAAGAATTTCAAAACATCGTGTGAAACTACGGGAAGACCTAGTCAACCGGTATGCCCAACAACTCAAGCGCGTTCTTCGCGTCTTTGTTCGTGGGGTTAAGCTTCAGCACTTTCTTGTATTCCTTGATCGCTTCCTCCTTGTTGCCGGACAAGTGGTATGCCTGAGCGATCCAAAGATGGGTCTGCCAATCGTCATCTCTATATTTGAATGACTTACTCAAGTTTTCGATCGCTTGCGGGTATTTCTTTTCAGGCAAATAGGAAGCACCTATGACCTTGTACGCCTCCGCGAGCTCACGTTTATACTTTGCCTCTTCGCCTTGGGGAATGAGTTTGAGCCATTCCTCGTACTCCTTCTTTGCCGCCTGAAGTGAATCCAACGCGGTAAGAGTACGCGCAAGATACAGGTGACCAGGCGCATACTCGGACCGTTTACTCGTAACGTAGCGAAGAGCCACTCGCGCAGTATCATATCGCTCCAACACCATATTGCACTGGGCAAAGTTTATGAAAGCACCATAATAGGTGGAGTCCAACGTGAAGCACTTTTGAAACATCAGAGCAGCGCGATCCCACTTTTTCCAATTCATCAGGATCGTCCCCATTTTATTATAGATATCCTTCTGATTGGGGTCGATGTTAACGATCTCTTCATAGGTTTGAAGCGTGAGCGTATCTTTCTTCAGGTCCGAATAGGCATCAGCCAAGTCCTCTAGATCGTTAACCTTGAGCGTGTCCAACGACCTGAGTTTGTTGTAAGACTCGATGCTCTCCTTGTGCTGCTTCAATATCGATTGAGAGCTTGCCATGAACCTTAGCACCTGGGCATTTTTCGGATCCGACTTCAGAACGCGCTGTGCAGCTTTTATGGCCTCAGCGTATTGGCGAGTATAGTAGAGGGCTTCCGTATACGTTGGCCACACTTCCTCAGAATTGGGGAAGCGCTGGATATAGAGCTTGAGAATCCGCGCAGCGTTAGCGTATTGCTTCGGCCTCGATACCATATACATCCTTGCCAGCTCCAACAACACCGACTCGTTCGTGGTATCAAGTGCAGCTACATGCTGGTATTCGCGCGCAGCGTCGTTGTAGCGGCGCTCCTTGTAGTACAACTTTCCAAGCTTATTGTGAACCTCGGCTCGCGTCGAGTCGAGCTCAATTGACTTCTCATACTGTGTAATGGCAAAGGCCGTGACCCGC